>JAIYBR010000238.1 GCA_027488435.1 Flavobacteriales bacterium | reverse complement strand
GTTGACTTTGTGCGGCATGGCCGACGACCCAATCTCTCCTTCCTTCACTTTTTGGCGGAAATAGTTCATCGAGATGTAGGTCCAAATGTCGCGGCTCAAGTCAACCAGTATAGTATTGATGCGCTTGAGTGCATCAAACGCCGCGGCCATATTGTCGTAATGCTCAATCTGCGTTGTGTAGGTCGATCGGCGCAAGTTCAATTTGGTAGCAAGAAATCCCGTAGCAAAATCGGCCCAGTCGATGGAGGGATAAGCCACGTGGTGCGCATTGAAATTGCCCGTTGCGCCTCCAAACTTTGCATTGTAGGGAATATCTTCAAGCTGATTAAGCTGCTCATCCAATCTATCTACAAACACGTAAAACTCTTTTCCAAGCTTGGTAGGTGAAGCCGGTTGACCGTGTGTGCGCGCAAGCATCGGCACATCCTTCCACTCTTTGGAGAAGTTGACCAATCGCTCCATAATTCGATCAATCGCCGGTATGTACAACTCTTCAATCGCATCGCGAAACGATGCAGGAATTGCGGTGTTGTTGATGTCTTGTGACGTTAGACCAAAATGAATAAACTCCTTCACGGCAGTCATTCCCAGTTCTTCAAACTTCTCTTTGAGGAAATACTCCACGGCCTTTACATCGTGGTTGGTGGTGCGCTCAAGTTCTTTGATGCGCAGGACATCCTGATCAGACATATTCCAATACACCTTGCGCAAACTCTCGAATTGTTCGGGTGTAACGCTGCTCAACTGTGGCAACGGAATTTCGCACAACCCGATGAAGTACTCAATCTCCACCCAAACGCGATATTTCATCAGCGCATGTTCAGAGAAGTATCCACTCAATAATTGGGTCTGTTTGCTATAGCGACCGTCGATGGGCGAAATGGCCTTGAGGGCGGTGATTTCCATGGCGCGAAGATAGTTACAAAGCACGAGGTGAAAATGAACAGGTAATGATTGAATCATTCCCTGTTCATTTCGATGTAGCCCATTCACGCCGAATTAACATCTGCAAAGCAATCGCAGCTTCAGCGAAGTTTGTCTTCTTCAGACTTTAATTCTTTACAATCTTCACCTTTAAACCTGAAGCATCATTTTGCAGAAGATAAACGCCCTCTGCCCAATGCGAAGTCTCGATGACCGTGAGTGATTGCGACAAGATTGGCCGCGCAACTTCCTGCCCCAGCAAATTGGTAATACGCCATGAGCTGCCCAACCATTCCGGTGCGACTTGAATCTGAAGCACATCGCGCGTTGGATTGGGCCATACTTGAATAAGACCTTCGAACAGCTCCTTAACCGAAGTAGCCGTAAAGAGCGAAGTGGTGCTTTCGCAAATACCGTCGCCTTCAGTAAGTGTTACGTCATAGGGACCATTGGCACCCCAGAGAACCTGAATAGCATTTGTTCCCTGTCCACTGATGATAACGCCATTGGTGACACTCCAGAAATAGCTGTGCCCTGCAATCTGCGATACTGCATACAAGTAGTTTGAGAAGGGAGTAATGTTAGGATTGCCGGTAATCATTTGCGCTGAAAAATCGTAATACGTGTAATAAACACAACCGTCAGACCATCCGGGCAAGGCATCAATCAAGTTGGGAGTGATGAAGCATGCGAACGTGCGTGAACCCGAAAATTCGGACGGAGTGAACTCGAGCGTATTTGCGCCGGCAAGAGGCAGCCATCCTACTGTTGAGTTCCCAAACGGACAGTTAACAAACCCATCGGTATAATACCATTGCACCTCATAGTCGCTTAGGTTAAATGGTTCGGAGCATGTCAACGGATTTACAACCGAACCTGGACACCAGGTGGCACTGTTCGATATAACACCTCCATAATTATATACAGTGCCGAAACAAGTGCAATTTTCCGTGATTACGTCATTATACGTGTAATAAAAGCCATCGTCGCAGGGAGTGCCAATGAAGACACAACTTCCGTCGTTGCAACCAGCGTCAGCATTATAGTTACATGCGTTAAAATCGTTGCAACCAGGATAGAAACAAGTGCCGTTATCGCAAGTGGCGTTGGGGTCGAAGTTGCAGGCAAATGAATCAGCGCAGCCTCCTTCGAGCACAGTAACCGTAGCTTGAGCCGTCCCTACGCAATTATCAGTTCCAATTTGGGTAACGGTAACGGTGTAGGTGGTGGTTTCATTCAAACCAATCACATCAGGTGATGCGATTACCGGACTGCTTAATCCTGTCGATGGCGACCAGTTGTATGCATAAGGAGCACCCGGCTCTGCGTTTTGAATGACCGCCACGAGTTCTTGCGGAGTGTTGCAATACGCTTCAATGTCATTTACTGATACCAGCGGGCCGGGCAACACTTCAACTGAGATTGTATCTCTGAATACGCAACCGAAGTCGTTCACCACTTCGTACTCGAAGGCATAGTTACCAGGTTCTGTAGGACTGAAAACTGCCCAGTCGCAATTTCCCCCTATAGAAGAAAACTGGGACGGATTCACCCAGTAACTCGAGTCGCAACCGCTGCCGACGGATGGAGTGAACTGCAACGCTTCGGGATAGAACACCGGCCCAAACTGAACTCCGAATTCAAAGAGATAACCATCATCAGCTCCCACGACATCGCAAATCTCAAGTGTCCAAGTTCCATTCATCGGACAACCAATCAAATCTTCAAAAGAGCCTTCGGGTTCGTAATCACCGGCGGGAATTGGTGAAGGTCCGCCACCGGCCAAATACTCCATCCACGATCCTCCCGCAGAGTTCGGAGAGAAGCTGTATTCATATCCTACACCTGGAGTTCCTAATTCGTTATCTACAGGTTCGCCAACAAAAGTGCCTGAACCACCCGATTCTGGAAAAACACTCATGACTTGACCATTAGGACAAATGACATTAACGATGATATCGCCAACAAAGGAGTGCTCCATAGTGATAATTACGCTACTGATATCACTTAACTCATCTATAATATTCGATCCAAATTGACTGTATATAATTTCTGTTTCCAAACAGCCTTGATTATCCGGAATATTAATTGGATTAGCGAACTCTATAATGTTATTCTCCACCCATGTTAAAGAAGAGCCATTGATTGATTCATTTGAAAAATCAGGATTGGCAACCTCAGTAAATTCAGGACTTCCTAGTAAAACTGTATTTCCCACGCAGATGGATGATTGGCTAGTAGCTAAATCAAAAAGATAAGGCGTAGAGACTAGGACAATAATTTCAGAATCACTCACACTTTGACACCCATTGCTATCTTGAATTCTCAGACGAACGCGATACCCGCCTGACTGCGTAAAAACATGACTAAGAGTATTATTCGATGTTGAAACGCTAGAGCCATCGCCAAAATCCCACACAAACGTCGGAATTGTCCCCTCTGCCCAACTAGAACCGGAACCATCAAATAGAACCTCTTCGCCGGGGCATATCGCGAGTGTATCGTCGGCAGCTTGAATTAAGGGAACAGGATAGTCGCACGCCTCCCCACAAATGATACGCACCGAAAAGTCGCCAGTATTATTGTCGCCATTTGAAGCAAACGTTACGGTAAGACAACCCGAAACATTTGAAGCAGATGGACTAACTATTTGAAACAACAAATCGTCTTGATCATATGCGCCAATGAGAGGAGAACTCACACTCGGACCATCATAAATGGCAAGCACATCGCCCACCGAGATATTAAAACCGATGAAATACAAATTCACTTGTGACTCCCCTGCTCCAGGAAAAATAGTTATTTGATTGCTCGTAAATGAGCTGTATGGCACAAGCCCCCCATTGTCATCGTGCATGATGGCATCGCATCCGATGTAATCGGGAAAGTCACCAATATTAAACACCTCCGCCTGTGCCCACACCAAGGACGTCAGACAAGAAAGAACAAGGGCCACTGCTATCTTTTTCATATTACTTCGACTGTTTTTTTGAACGTTGAACTTGACGGCGCTGCCATTCTTTTGACATCATTTCTTCGGAGCGCACGATGAGTAAATATTGGTTGCCACTGGTTGTCTGAACGGGCAGATTTTCGCAGCTTACAGTTTGTTGTGGCAAATTAAAAAGCAACGGATTGAAATCGGCAACCATCGCATCGGTGAGCTCCACCGTGTTTCCGTTGCGGTCGGTGAGGGTGAACAAGGGTGCATTAGTGCCCGGCTTCACCTGCTCAAACCAGCAGAGTTTTTCTGCTCTGAATTCGAGCATGGCTCTTTCTTCGGATGTCATTGCAAGGAGTTCTTGCGAGGTGCGTGCCTGATGAACGCGGGCCGCTGGCGTTGTCTGAGCAAATGAGCCAAGGATCAAAAGGCTGCAAACAATGAATAACACATGTGATTTGGTCATGAATAAACTCGGTTTTGGCTTTAGTTGTGAAAGGCAAATATAACGATGCACAATGAAGCCACCGGCTTTGCAATTACAGGTTGTTTTCCTCCTCTACGAATCGTAAATCGCGGCCAAAGGTCTCGGGCAATACCAACAACGAAAGAAAAGAGAGCAGCAAACAAATGCCTCCAACCAACATAGCAGCATTCACCTCTCCCATCGATGCAGAAAGCGCTTTGAAACTGATTACGATGGGCACTGTTGCTCCTCGCACGAAATTGGGAACCGTAGTGGTAACCGTTGAGCGTATGTTGGTGCCGAAAGTCTCGGAAGCGATAGTCACAAACAAAGCCCAATAGCCTGTTGCAGCTCCAATCAGAAAACATAAAAAATAGTGGACGGACACTGAAAAACCGCGCCCCAAAAGAAAGACCCCCATTACCCCGATACACATTATTAAGTAACCCAGCACAATGCGCTTCCGGCTCTTGAATAATTGACTCAGATAACTGCTCATTAAATCGCCAAACGAAAGTCCCAGATACGTAAACACAATGGCCTGCCCTATTTCAAATGTGCCACCGGTCACGCCGCCGAGCACTGCGAATTTGGCCGAAAACTTCACGAGCACGCCTACGCAAAACCAAACCGGCAACCCCATCGCAATGCACGCCAGATAACGAATGGCTCGTTTGCGACTGGCAAACAACATGAAAAAGTTTCCCTTGGAAACGGCCTGCTTTTGAGTCTCATCGAACATCTCACTTTCGTGCGTGCCTGCCCTCAATGTCAAGAGCAACAAACCAAGTAAACCACCGATGATATACATGACCTGCCAATGAGCAAGACCGGCAACAGTCAAGTCGAGTTTGTTGATATACACCGCTGCCACAGCACCGAGCGCTCCCATGGTCACGATGACCATGGTGCCATATCCGCGACTTTCTTTCTTTAAAATCTCATTAACAAGTGTTATGGCTGCACCCAACTCTCCCGCAAGGCCAATGCCTGCAATGAGACGAATGATTTCATACGACCGAATGTCGGTGACAAATGCATTGGCAATGTTGGCCAAGGAGTAAATGAGAATCGATCCCATTAAAATCTTGCGACGTCCGCGTCGATCGCCCAAAATTCCCCAAACCAAACCGCCGATAAGCATGCCCGACATCTGCCAAAGAAACAAGGTGTAGTCATACTCGGCCAACTGAGCCGTATCGGTGATGCCGATGCCTTTCAAACTCGCCTGACTCACAATATTGAACAGCTGCAGATCGAATATATCAACGAAATAACCGAGCGAGGCAACAAGCACAGTAGGCAAATGGTAACGACTGTTCATCTGAGGGATTTAGGTTGGGCGAAAATAACAAACTCAAGGGTGTCCGTTCATAATTAGCAATCGATACGCTATCGCAAAGGAATAATGATTCGTTCATTTGCAACATGCGATACATAGCAGCGCTCTCGACCCTTTTTTGTATTCTGTTTCTCCCATATGCACAGGCACAAGTGTCGTTCGAGCGCTCTGAAAGCGTAGTTCTGCAAAGCTCTTCGGAGCAATGGCTTTGCAGAGAACTGAAAGCAGTCAACCCAGCCTACTTTATCTGTGAAAAACAAGAATGGAAGCTTCCTGCGCACGGACGATTCGACCTGTTGGGTGATAGCATCAGCATCAACTCGGAACAGATTGCACGCTATGAACGCATTTGGTTTCCTCAAGGTGATTGTCGGATTTTCTTATCGGTTGTTGCGATGGCCGATGTATACATGCCTCTGTTCAAACGCAAGGCAGAGCTTCTATCGCTACACCCTCATGTTGCATTTTTACCGGTTGTGGTTTCGGGATGCAATCAACACTTTCGAGAAGGCGACACCGCCGGCTTATGGGCATTGAGCTATCTCGCCGCTCGCAAAGAACACCTGGCAATCGACACATTGGTCGACGAGCGAATGGGTGGTGATTTCACAACCGATGCCGCGCTCAATCACTTTCGTTATATGCTGAAGGTGCATGGCAACGATTATTGGCGCGCAACCATAGCCTATCGATATGGGCCTTCAGATTTAACATCGGTCGACCAATTAAAATTGGCATCACAAGCGCAAAGCGAAAACAATTGCGATGCTGTCGATTTTTTGCGGTTCATGGCCTACACCATTCGCCTTTTCAAATCGGTTCACCTCGACAATCAACTGAATAATTGCTTCGATATACTAGGACACTTTCAAGCAATTCAATTCGAAAAATCATTGCGATTAGAGGCAATCGCTAAGGTGCTGACTATTGATGAAACCCGATTACGACAAGCTAATCCCGTTTATGCGGGAGATTATCTAATTCCCGGTTATCGCAAGGTGCCGTTTGTATTGGAAGACACCATCGTCGGCCGTTTTCGAATGATGCTCGACAGCATTGCGCGGTGGCAGCCTTCCCAAAGAATGGTCGAAACGGTAGAATGGAAAACCGATTGGGTTCGTCATCGCGTGGCCAAAGGAGAATCGCTCGGGCGCATTGCGTCGAAATACGGAGTATCCATATCACAATTAAAAAAATGGAATCAATTGCGCAGCGATAAGATTCGGAAAGGACAAGTATTAAAAATTGAAACGCGCAAGAAAATCGTTGAACCCAAATCCGAAGTCCTTCGAGAAAAAATCATAGAAGAGCAACCCGTTGACACACTCGCGAATAACAAAAAATCGGTTGCTCCTGCCGTCGAGAAGACTTCTAAACACTCGAGTGAAGCCAAAAAAAAGAACAAGTACTACACTGTCAAACAAGGGGACTCACTTTGGTCGATAGCCAAAAAATATCCGGGTGTAACCGAAAACGATCTCATGCGCTGGAACAAATGCACCGCGAATATTCGCCCCGGACAAAAGCTGATCATCAAAAAATAAATCGGTGAGCTGTCACTTACGGCGAGTTCATTTAAATGGAGCCAATTGTTCATAGCTCAACATATCGGCGTTGATATCTCTCACTTAATCTCCTTGGAATCAAGGCAAAAACGCCTCTAATTCGCTCAGCAATTCAAAGGATCGTCCAACGATTCTCCTCCCATTTATTTCGATAGCTGCGCGAACGAGTGATAAGATGATGAGCCGTTCGCATTGAGAAGCGTGTTGTTCTAAGAGGAACAAGCTTGAGCAGATCGATAGAACAATAGCAACTACTTTATTGGCTCCGTGCCAAATGATATACCTATCATATAACCAACGGAGCAAGTACCGCCGGAAATGTCATTTACGAGTTGAGTAAATGTTTGATGGTTTATTTGGTTAATGGGAAAAGCCACCTCCACAACGGGTGGTTTTTTCTTTTAAGACCGAGCAATAGGGCTGCGGCGATAATGGCAAGAAGTAATTATAACCTGAATTCAATAACTGT
>JAIYBR010000209.1 GCA_027488435.1 Flavobacteriales bacterium | reverse complement strand
CCGTTTGACAAATCAGTTGAAAGAGCTGATGCACCTACTACGTGGTACAACAAAATCTGTGTCAAAAGACCGGTTGGGTCAGCAAGCAATGCATCGATTGTTCCAGCTGGAAGTGCTGCGAAAGCTGCATCTGTTGGAGCAAACAAAGTCAATGGACCAGGACCAGACAAAGCGCCCTGAAGACCGGCAGCCAATACTGCTGCTTCCAGCGTGTTGTGAACGTCGCTGTTCACGACAATGTCCAAAATGGTGGTTGCTGGAGGTTCTATGCCGCAAGTTTCGCGAATGATTTCAAGAAAATTAGTCGATACCGAAAGGCATTCCGCTGCCATCATTCCGCTGATGTTTGAGCCTGGAGTCAGTGTGTTTTCATCGATATCTCCGTTAAAGGAAACACCATAAACCCAGTACACGCCATCTTCAAATTGATCCATATCCAAGGTGCTTTCCGCATACCAGGTAATGATTGCGTTGTTTGTGTCGGCCAATACGTAGATATAGTTGATGCCAAACAGGCTTGAGTTGCTTACCACGATTGGGTCGTTGATAGTATCCGAACATTGTTGAATGCTTCCGCTCACCAGAGCAACCTCGCCTCCCCAGCATTCGGGGATGTTGCTGGAGCCGGGAGTTGGTGCTTGCAACACATAGGCAGAATGGTCGAATGCTGCACCACCGTCGGGAACTCTGGAAAAAGAGTCGGTAGAATTACCGGCTATATCCAGAATGGGTTGGCCTGGCGTCAACGCTGCCGTGAGCACATCATCGGGACCGTCTCCGGATGTGTATACAATAGCATCAACAAGATTGGTTGAAGACACCAGTGTTCCAGTGGGCCATTCGGCGCCGGACCCCAGATAGAGCGCTATTGCATCTTGGCCATTTTGAATACTTCCTTGAGCGCTATAGTTAAGAGTATCATCTATACCGTCTATTTGCTGGGAACCCAACAAGAAAAACCCTGATTCATCTGTTGTTTTTCCTGTCAAGTCATAGACGTCATAAGAGGCGTCTCCGGCTCCATTAAAGAAAACCAATACGAGTCCATCCAGCGGAGTATTTGGCGCACCGAATAATTCTACAAATTCTGTTGTATCGGTACCGGGCTGGTCTTGGTCCACTTCATTGATGCGAACATCTGCTATTTGAGCTGCAATTACATTGCTCGCGCAAACCAAAAGCAAAAGGAGAGTTTTTTTCATGAACGTGTGATTTGATTTAATTAGAGCTGCAATGTCATTCATTTTTATAAAAAACTACGCGATTTTATTTCATTTCAGCTTCATACAATTCGATTGGCGGGCAGGTACATACTAGGTTACGATCTCCAAAAGCATTGTCAACACGTCCTACCGAAGTCCAGAACTTCATATCGCGCAAGCTAGCCATTGGGTATGCTGCCTCCGAACGGGAGTATGCATGTGGCCAGTGGTCGGCTGTGAGTTCAGCGGCTGTATGTGGCGCCATTTTCAACAGGTTATCCGCTTTGTCGGCGATGCCTGCCTCAATCTGTGCGATCTCTTTGCGAATGCTGATCATGGCGTCGCAGAAACGGTCCAACTCTGCGAGTGGCTCGCTCTCGGTTGGTTCAACCATCACCGTGCCCGCAACCGGGAATGAAACGGTTGGCGCGTGAAAGCCATAGTCCATCAGTCGCTTGGCAATATCTTCTACTTCTACACCCGCTTTCTTGAAATCGCGGCAGTCCAAAATCATTTCGTGTGCTACGCGGCCATTGTTACCGGTATACAGCACAGGGTAATGACCTTGCAGGCGCTCTTTCATATAATTCGCATTCAGAATCGCATAGCGTGTAGCGTCTGTTACACCTTGTCCGCCCAGCATTTTGATGTAGCCGTATGAAATGAGCAAGATGAGTGCACTGCCGAAAGGTGCGCTCGACACGCCATTGATGGCTTGTGGTCCGCCGGTTTTAATGTGCACATTGCCCGGCAGGAAAGGAACGAGTTTATCGTTCACCCCGATAGGTCCCATGCCGGGTCCGCCTCCACCGTGTGGAATAGCGAACGTTTTATGCAAATTCAAGTGGCAAACATCTGCACCGATATTACCGGGCGAGGTCAAACCAACTTGCGCATTCATGTTGGCTCCGTCCATGTAAACCAATCCGCCATTATCATGTACGATGCGTGTAATATCTTTAATGGCTTCTTCAAATACACCATGCGTACTCGGATAGGTAACCATCAAAGCGGCCAGGTTGTTTTTGTGTTGCTGTGCTTTCGAAGCGAGATCTACAACATCTACGTTTCCGTTTTCATCACACTTTACAACAATCACTTGTAATCCGGCCATCACCGCTGACGCAGGGTTGGTTCCGTGCGCAGAGCTTGGTATGAGGCAGATGTTGCGGTGATGGTCGCCACGGCTTTCGTGATAAGCCATGATGACTAGCAAGCCCGACAACTCTCCCTGTGCTCCAGAATTGGGTTGCAACGACATGCCCGTGAATCCGGTGCATTCACACAAATCGTCGTGCAATTCGCTGATGATTTCCGCGTAACCTCTCGACTGATCTGCAGGTGCGAAAGGATGGATGTCGGAAAACTCGGGCCATGTAAGTGGCATCATTTCACTCGTTGCGTTGAGCTTCATGGTGCATGAACCCAATGCGATCATGGCGTGAGCAAGCGATAAATCTTTATTCTCGAGCTTCTTTAAATAGCGAAGCATTTCGGTTTCACTGCGGTAGGTATTGAATACCGGATGTGTCATGTATGATGAGGTGCGCTCAAACCCTTTCAGCGCATCGCTGCCAATAGCTCCTGCTTTGCTTCCGAGTAGCGCAATAACTTCTTGCACATCGGCAGCGCTCATGGCTTCATTCACCGAAACACCTACATGTCCATCAGCATAATAGCGGAAGTTCACTCCGGCTGCTTCTGCTTTGGTTTTTACTTCAGACTGATTGTCAACTTTTATTTTAAGCGTGTCGAAGAATCGCGTGTTTATTTGGTTTTCACCCAACGCCCCTGCAATGTGCAGCGCTTTTTGGTGAATCGAATGGGCGATAGTTTTTACACCATCAGGACCATGATAAACACCATAGGAAGAAGCCATCACAGCAAGCAGAGCCTGAGCTGTACAAATGTTGCTTGTTGCTTTTTCGCGGCGTATGTGTTGTTCGCGCGTTTGAAGCGACATGCGAAGCGCCTTGTTGCCATGACGGTCTTTGGAAACACCAATAATACGTCCGGGCATGTTGCGCTTGAACTCGTCTTTGGCACAGAAGAATGCAGCGTGAGGACCACCAAAACCCATCGGCACACCAAAGCGCTGTGAGTTTCCGAAGCAGATGTCGGCACCCCATTCTCCGGGAGGAGTTATGAGCGTAAGCGACATGATGTCGGCAGCACATGCTACATGACCTCCTACAGAATGCATGCGTTCCGCGAACGAAGTATATTCGTTTATCTGGCCGCTGTTGTTGGGGTATTGTACCAAGCCACCGATGTAACTGGCGTCGAATTGGGCCGAGGCAAAGTCGCCAAATACCAATTCAATTTTCAAGTGTTTTGCACGTCCTCGCAACACGTCGATGGTCTGCGGAAAAACTTCATTATCTACAAAAAATCGATTAGCCCCTGCCTGTTCTTTTTCTTTCGAAATGCTGTGGAAGAAAAGAATCATAGCCTCTGCAGCTGCTGTACCCTCATCGAGGAGGGAAGCGTTCGCAATAGGAAGCGCTGTAAGGTCGCTCACCATGGTTTGGAAGTTCAATAGCGCCTCCAGTCGACCCTGTGCAATTTCTGCCTGGTAGGGTGTGTATGCCGTATACCACCCTGGGTTTTCCAACACATTGCGGAGAATGACAGTGGGCACAAGCGTTGGGTGATAACCCAGCCCGAGGTAGCTCTTGTTCACTTTGTTTTTCGATGCTTTCTCACGCATGAGATTCAAAAACGCGTGTTCGGCCAGGCCCTCGCCGATCGCCAGTGGCGATTGGTTGCGAATGCCCGCAGGCACGGTTTCATCTACGAGTTGTTCGAGACTAGAAACACCTACCGTGTTGAGCATGTGTTTCACTTCGTGTGGGCGAGGACCAATGTGACGAGCGGCAAAAGATGTGCTTGACATAGATTTAAATTTGTAGAATGCCTTGAAACATTCGTTGAAATTGTAATTGAATTTCGTTGATTTTTCCTGTAAAATCGACTTCTGCAGGAAAGGTTCAAATATAGATGAATGCACATGCTGCACACAACACACTTTTTTCCAACCGGAATGAAAAGGAAAGCATAATTTCGCGGCTGTGTCGCAATCACTTCACATACCTGTTCACGCATCGCGCCAGGAGATATACAGCAAGCTGACTCCGCAGTTGGTGGCTTTATTTAACGGTGAATCTAATCTGAACGCAAACGCAGCCAACTTCGCTGCTTTGGTCTCCCACTCTTTCGGGTTTCATTGGGTAGGTTTTTACTGGGTAATCGATGCCGACCTGGTGCTAGGACCTTTTCAAGGCCCAATTGCATGCACCAGAATTGCAAAGGGAAAAGGGGTGTGCGGAACGGCTTGGTTGAAAAACGAAACAATCGTAGTACCCGATGTGGAGGCCTTCCCAGGGCATATCGCCTGCAGTCCGCTATCAAAATCAGAGATTGTGTTGCCGGTGCGCAATAGAGCCGGCGAGGTAATCGGAGTGCTTGACATCGATAGTTCGAACGCTAATGATTTTTCTAATGTTGATCAATCGGCTCTTGAGTCGTGGGTGCGCATTCTGGAGGAGGCTTGTCATGTATAAAATTCAAAGAATTATTTCCGCAGCCATCATTTCTGCGCTCATGGTGGGTTGCGCGCAAGTGCGCTCTATTTCCGGGGGCGAAAAGGACACGGCTCCGCCTCAAGTGGTTTCTGTCACTCCCGAGTTTTTTACCCGCGATTTTAAGGACCATGGATTTTCATGCGAGTTCAATGAATTTGTGCAACTTAGTGATTTGCAGCAAGAGCTTCTCGTTTCGCCGCCTTTGAAAAAGGCGCCCAAAGTAAAAGTGAGACAGCGAAATGTAGAAGTTACCTGGACCGACACGCTTACACCCGCAACCACATACATTTTTCAATTTGGCAAGTCGATTCGCGATGTCAATGAGTCGAATGTTCTCGAAGATTTTCTCTATGTGTTTTCTACCGGCAGCACCATCGACTCGATGCATTGTGAAGGAATGGTAGTCGATGCATTTAGCGACAAGGCGGGCGCTTCGCTCAAGATAGCGTTGTTCGACTCTCTCTCGCATGTCTTTACAGCCGATAAACGCCCGGCCTATCTCACACGATCCGATGCCAACGGACATTACCGTTTCGACTATTTGCGCAACGGAAGTTTTACGCTATGCGCATTGAGCGACGAGAATAACAATAATCGATACGATATCGGCGAGTCGATAGACTGGAAGGAAATGGTGGGTTCGGCCATGCCTTCGGATTCCACTTTTCATCGATTGGAAATAAGCACACCGCGCGACACGGTGTTTCGCGGTTTCAACTTCAGTACAGATTCTTCGGGAGTGGTCAAATGCCGCTACGATCGGTGGCTGGATGCTGTGCGTGTTCGTTCGCAAAATGCCGATTCGATCGTGCAATGGGTGGCCAACGATTCGCTTTATTTCTCACCTTGGAAAGTCTGCGATAAGCCGGTGGAACTATATGTAACATGCGGCCAAAACGCTGCGGATACAGTGGAGGCAAGCTATCTAGCCGGTGAGGCGCCCTCCTTTAAACTAAGGCAATCGACTTCTTCAAAAATGCGCACTACCGATGCCGTGCTTGTGAGTTCTAAGCGCCCAATTGCCTTGGTTAATGATGCGATGATGCAATGCTTCTTGGACAGTGTGCTCATTTCAGGTCGCTCGCAAACTGCGAACCCCGTGCAGCGAGAAATTATATTCGACCGAAAGGCCGGCAGTAAATACAAAGTGCGTTTACTTCCGGGGTGGATAACCGACGATTGCGGGAACACCAACGACACACTTGAATTCTCATTTTCTACATACGACGTCAAGGAACTAGGATCGTTGCGTTTCAAAATGCCTGAATGCACCAGAAAATCAACGTGTACGTTTCAGTTGTTCGACAAGTCCAGGAAGTTGGTCTACTATGCCCCGGAGATAGTTGCAGCAGAATGGGTGCTCGATCATTTGCCTGCCGGAGAATACACGGCCTTTGTTTGCGAAGACGCCAATGCAAATGGTCGCTTCGATCCGCTGCAAATCAACCCCAAGATGAAAACGGAGCGCAATCATTATTACCAGGGCAGCATTCAGGTGCGGGCCAATTGGGAAGTGGTTGTAGACTGGCCCTCTTGGTAATTCTGATATTAGAAAGCGAAGTAGGTTCGCTTCTTACTTTTCAGCTTCCCTTTTTCGCCACACACTTTTTTGAGGTTCTGCTGGGCATCACGATCACCCAATTGTGCACTTTCTTTCCAGTCGGTGCAGGCGCCTTCCATGTCGTGCATGTAATAGAGCGCCTCACCACGGTAATAGAGTACCTCCGAAATGAAGTCGGCATTTTCGAGTTGCAGTTCAGAAAGCAATTCAATTGCGTTTTCAAACTGGCTCATACCAATTAGTAATACCGCTACATTGAACTTAGCACGCAGTAGCTTGGGGTTATACTGCATCGCCAACTGAAAGTCTTCGAGCGCAAGATTGTTGCGGTTCATTTCTGCCATGTTTGCAGCTCTCAGGTAGTAAGCATCGGCATAGGCAGAATCGATAGCGAGCGTTTCTTCAAGGTAACGCAGACTTGCCTTGTTTTCCATGTTCATGTATTCAAGGGTTGCCAGCCAGTAGTAGGTTGGCGCGTCTTCGGGCTTGAGCTCGAGGTGTTGCATTAAGTCCATTCGCGCGCCTTCATACATCATAAGCGAAATCTTGCAGATGCCTCTGTGAAGGTAAAGTTCTTCCTCTGAAAATCCGTTGATGCGCGCCCGGTCATAGTCTTCAAGCGCTTCCGAATAATGTCCCAGTTTATGGTGAGCATTGGCTCGGCAGTAATACGCCTCGGCACCGGCTTCTTCTCCTATGGCTACTGATGCTGCCGCAATGCATTGTTCGTATCTACCTGCGTCGTAGTGCTGTTGTGCCAGCTGAATGGGCGATTGAGCATCGCTCCAAAGAAACGAGCACAGGAAAGAAATTAGTAAGAGGAGTTTCAGAAAGCGCATTGCCTCGCGTATACGGCCATTGCCGTGGGCAGGGTTACAAAAAAACCGCCCGAAGGCGGCTTTATTTTTTAAATCCGTTTGATCTTGATTTTCTGACCAACAGCAAGTTTGTTTTCTTTCAACCCCTTGTTGAGGAGTTTGATGTCGTTAACGCTCACACCCTTCGCATTGGCAATCTTTGTAAGTGTATCGCCTTTTTGGATTGTGTAGTACTTGTACTTGGTGGCTGTTTCTGATTTAACTGGTTTGGCCGTTTCTTTTTTCGGAGCAGCCTCGGCCGATTGCTGGTAGTTTTCCTCCTCACCCGATTCGGTGTTGGCTGCAACTTCGCTTTCCGGTTTTTGCGTGGCCGCTGGTGTCGGCTTTTCCTCGTAAATGGTTTTCTTGGTGCGCGTTTGAATCTTCAGCGTTTGGCCGGGTACAATGCGTGAGTTTTTAATCTTATTCCATTTGCGTAAATCAGCAAGACTTACATTGTACTTATCGGAGATTGTTCCGAGTGATTCACCCTTGCGCACTTTGTGTGATTTCCAGGCGGTTTCCCAAACCACTTTACCTGTAGCGTTATCAGCAGCGTTCGAGGTGCTAGCGAGTAGCTCAGGTTCGTATTGCTTTACTTCGCTTTGCGCATAGACCAGGTCTTCATTGGCCAGAAATAATCCAACTTTGTTTACCGGTAGGATGAGGTAGTGCTTGTTGCCATTGGCCGGAACCTCCTTCAGCTTATACGTTCCATTGAGGAATGCGATGTCGTCGGTTGGCATGTCTATCACTTTCGACAAGGCCAGGAAATCGACACGTTTCGACACGCTGACGGTGTCGGTTTCGTAGAAAGTAATGAGGGGTTTTGTTGGGTAGATGTTGTATTCCGATGCATAGCCCATCACGTAATTGACCGCGATGAAAGCCGGAACATAACCTTGAGTTTCTTTGGGCAGAAAAGGCTTAATCGCCCAGAAATCGCGCTTACCGCCCGAACGTCTGATGGCTTTGTTGACATTACCAGGCCCGCTGTTGTAGGCAGCAAGTGCAAGCTGCCAGTCGCCAAATGTTTTGTAGAGCGACTTCAAATAGCGGCATGCTGCATCGGTCGATTTGTATGGATCGAAACGCTCATCCTGGTAGCTCGACACTTCTAGACCGTACATTTTACCCGTGCCAACCATAAATTGCCACAGCCCACCGGCTCCTGCGTGCGATATGGCGACAGGGTTGAGTGCCGACTCGACAATGGCGAGGTATTTCATTTCGAGTGGAATGTCATATTTCGCCAGATATTCTTCGAACATGGGGAAGTATAGTTCCGACATGCCCAGTACTTTCTTGGAAATATCGCGTCGTCGAGCTGCGTAAAGATTGATGAAGCCCTGAACGGTGCTGTTGTATACAAGATTGAATGGAGTGTTGCGATCGAGCACGGCCATTTGGCTGGCTACTACTTCCGGAGTGAATGAGGGAACGGTTTCGGGCGAATAACCAAAGGCGTTCAACAGACATTCATCGCTGCTGAAACAATAGTGATTCAGGTATCCGGCCACCAAAATATTATCGATTTCAAGCAATTCGGGATCGTCGGCACGAACAGCCAAAGACGGTATAGTGTCGCTTGGAGTATGCGCCGCACCTGCAAGTGCAAGGCAAAGGAACAAGCAGATAAGTGCGTACATTTTCATGATTTCCCGGTTTTAAGTTAGTGGATAATCTGTTCCGAAACAGGCTGAATATCGTGAACAGAATTCTAGCGCTCAAATTGTGCAATAAGCGTTTGCAATCGACTGTCGACGAAATACTTTATCAACACAACCCTGCGCATTGTGGCGCCTTCTATACTTCAACGAGTTGAAACCTATTTGGTTTCGGATTTTTCTTTGGAGTCGGCTGTTTCTCCTTTGCTGGCGTTTTTGAATTCTTTTACGCCCTGGCCAATTCCTTTCATTAAATCCGGAATCTTTTTAGCGCCAAACAGTATGATAATGGCGAGCAATATCCAGAGCCATTCTTTTCCTTGTAATCCCATATTTCTAGTGTTTTTTTACCTTGCGGGCGTCAAATATAAGAGGTAAAGCGAAAAGTCATCGCTTAGGATATCACAACATTATCGATAAGCCTGGTCTCGCCCACGAAAGCCGCCACGAGCAAAACCGCTTTTTCATTGGGCCAATCATCTAGTGGCTCAAAAGTTTGAGCGTGCACGAGAGCGCAATATTCAAGTACCAATCCTTGCACTGACATTAGTTGAATACGTGCGCGTAGCCCAAGCTCAGCAGGAGAAATAGATCTACCCAATTGGTTCGCTTCGAGGAGGGTTTTGCTGATTTGGTTGGCAATCGTTAGCTCTTCAGCCGACAATCGGCGATTGCGGCTACTCATGGCGAGGCCGCTTGCCTCGCGAATCGTTGGCGCGGCAATGATTTCGAGGGCAAATTTCTCCTCGACAGCCATGCGTTTAATGAGCGTGAGTTGCTGAAAATCTTTCTCCCCGAAAAAAGCCTTGTTGGGGTGCACGGCCTGAAAAAGTTTTTTCACAATAGTCAGCACTCCATCGAAATGACCGGGTCGAAAGAATCCTTCTAAGCTCGTTGATAAAGGCCCAAAATCCCAATGCGCTGTTCGCTCGTTGGGAGTATACATTTCATCGATGGCCGGGCAAAACACCGCGTGGCATCCGGAGGCTTCGAGTATTCTCAGATCGGCCTCCAGTGTTCGCGGATACTTCAGCAGGTCTTGCGCATTGTTGAATTGTGTGGGGTTCACAAAAATGGAAGCCACTACCCGGTCGCAATGCGCGGCAGCGAGCTCAATGAGCGATGCATGGCCCGCATGCAGCGCCCCCATGGTGGGCACAAAGCCAACCGTATATCCCAGTTCCTGCTGAGAATTCACCCAACTGTCTACTTGGTTAATGTGTTCGAATACAGCGAGTGACACGGTTTTTTAAAAAAATGTGAGGCCCCAAATGTAATTGTTTGGAAAATCTGAGGAAATTTTATTACTATCTTTGCCACCGCTTTCGGTAACTAATACTACAGCATGAGTACTAAAACAAAAATTCTATACGTATCTCAGGAAATACTTCCTTTCACTCCCGAAACCCAAACTGCTCAGCAAAGCCGCTCACTTCCTCAAGCCGTCCACGAAGGCGGTAAAGAAACCCGGATCTTCATGCCCCGGTATGGTAAAATCAACGAGCGTCGCCATCAATTGCACGAAGTGATCCGTCTGAGCGGAATGAATCTGATTATCGATGATACCGACCACCCGCTCATTATTAAGGTGGCCAGCATTCCTCAGATCAGACTTCAGGTATATTTTATTGACAATCAGGAGTTTTTTCATCGCAAGGCGTTTTTCCATGACGAGAACATGAAC
This sequence comes from Flavobacteriales bacterium, assembly GCA_027488435.1. Taxonomy (GTDB): domain Bacteria; phylum Bacteroidota; class Bacteroidia; order Flavobacteriales_D; family Sanyastnellaceae; genus JAIBBG01. The sequence continues at coordinate 9,757 of JAIYBR010000209.1, read as the reverse complement.
ATGTTCCCCGATAACGACATGCGTATGATCTTCTTCACGAAGGGTGTTTTGGAAACAGTTAAGAAATTGGGTTGGGCACCTGATGTCATTCATTGTCATGGCTGGTTTACCTCGTTGATGCCGCTTTACGTAAAGCAGCTTTACAAGCGTGACCCACACTTTGCCGATGCGAAAGTGGTCACTTCAGTATATGCAGATCAGTTTCAGGGTAAACTCGACACGAAAATCGCACAGAAAATATCGTTCGACGGTATCGGGATGGATCAAATGGAGCATTTGAAAAACCCCACCTACGAGAACCTCACCAAATTGGCACTTCAGCATTCTGACGGGGCTATTCTGGCAGAGGCGGGCACGATGCCTTCGATTGAAACTTTTTGCGGAAGCCTCGATTTGCCAACGCTGAAACCTTTCAACGAAATCGATCAGTTGAGCGCTACCGATGAATTTTATGACTCTATTGTTTTGGGAAAGACCGAGCTCGTTGATTAAGCAGAATTACCATACAAAAGAATACAGCAGAAGCCTCAAGCAATTGGGGCTTTTTCTCGTTTGCTTCTCGTTGTTATGGGTTGCCGGGTGCAAACGCCCCGATGAAAGCTTGGGAGAAAACCTGCAGCCGGCCGATGATTTGCTGAATGCGGCAGTGACCGATTCGTTTCAACTCGAAATGGCCACAGAACGTGTCGATTCCCTTCGAACCGATCTTTTCGCCAACGTTTTAGTAGGCAATTACATCGACGAGCAGTTCGGTGCTGTGAAATGCCGGGGTGTGATGCAGTTTGCTCCTGATCCCACAGCCGATACATTGCCTGTGAACCGCGAAATTTTTGCTGTTGAGCTAAAACTGGCCTACCAGCCTGAGGCATACGGCAACAACGCTCCCATGTATTTTCAAGTGCAGCAGTTGCAGGAACCTATCTACCTCGACTCGGCCTATTACAACCACGATTTGCCTCAGCGGAATTTGCAAAACCTAATCTTGAGCGGACAGGAAACGCACCTTACCCGCTCGGAATATTCCTCAGCCATTTCTTCGAGCTCTGTCGAGTATCTTACGCTGAATCTTCAACCCTCTCTAGGCCAGTATATGCTGGCCAACGCGGAAGCCCTCGATGACTTCGATGCGTTTGCGGAGTATTTCAACGGGCTTGTTATTAGTTCAACTACCATGGATGGTCGCGTGGTGAGTTTCTCGACCATCTATTCGTCGATGACCGTCTATTATCGCTATCCGGGAGAGGACCGCATGAATATCGGAACGTATACTTTCAAATACACCTCTTCATGCGAAGCCTACTCCGTGGTTGAACACCAATACTATGGAAGCGCCCTGCAATCGCTATCTTCAGGAAATGCGATGGATGGGAATGCAACTGCGTATTTGCAAGGAGGGGGTGGCACCCGTGTGCGCCTCGATTTAAGCGATGCGCTCTGGCTGCGAGAAAAGCCCGATGTGGTGATTAATATCGCAGAGTTGGTTGTGCCATATGATGCTTACAGCAAATATGCGTTGCTGGATAGTGTTAATGTGGTGTATGAAAAATCGGACGGCCTTTTTTCACTCACGGAAGACGTTCTCCGACTTCCCGGAGGTAATTTTAGCAGGCGCCCGGGATATTACAGATTCAATATTACCTCGCATGTGCAAAGCATGTTGCTTGGAGAAATTGAAGAAACAGAGTTAATCATGGTGGCAAGCCCTCGGGTAAGCGGTCTCTACAATTCATTGGGTGTGCGAAGAGCAACCCTCATGGGGCCGGCCCACGGCAGCGACCCTTCCATGAATACGCGCCTCGTCATTACATACAGCTATTAAGCTAGTTTTCCTTTACTTTTGAAGCGACTTATACCAAATCAACCATGTGTGGAATAGTAGGATTTATTGGGAATCAACAAGCGTATCCCATTTTAATTAAGGGTCTTAAGAGGCTCGAATATCGCGGGTACGATAGTTCCGGAGTGTCGATGATTGAAAACCAGGAGTTCAATCAATATAAATGCAAGGGCAAGGTAGCCGACTTGGAGGCGCTTGTGAGTGGCAAGGATATAAGTGGCACCATTGGCATTGGCCACACACGCTGGGCAACGCATGGTGTGCCCAACGATGTGAATGCTCACCCCCATCTATCCGGCGACGGCAACCTGTCGTTGATTCACAATGGTATCATTGAAAATTATGCAACACTGAAGGAAGCCCTAATGGAACAGGGGCATGTGTTTAAGAGCGATACCGATACGGAGGTGTTGGTGCACTTCATCGAAGACATCATGTCGAAGACCGGCAGCGATTTGTTTGAAGCTGTGCGAGTAGCCTTGTGCGAAGTGGTAGGCGCATATGCCATCGTGGTCATGGACCGCAGGCATCCCAACCGACTGGTGTGCGCCAAGAAGTCGAGTCCGCTGGTAATTGGAATTGGGGCCGAGGGCGACTACTTTATTGCCTCCGATGCCACGCCATTTATCGAATATACCAAGAATGTGGTATACCTGGAAGACGAAGAGGTGGCCCTCATCGACCGTCAGTCGGGATTGAAAATAGTGACCATCCAAAACCAGCAGAAGGACCCCTACATTCACGAGCTTGAGTTGAAGTTGGAAGCCATTGAAAAGGGAGGCTACGATTCATTTATGTTGAAGGAGATTCACGAGCAGCCACGCTCCATTCACGATTCGATACGAGGACGTCTCAACCTCAACCATGGCATGCTCAAAATGAGCGGCATCGATCGCCATGAAGAGATCTGGATGAATGCCAACCGCATCATCATTGTAGCATGCGGCACCTCATGGCATGCCGGTTTGGTAGCAGAATATCTGTTTGAAGAATTTGCGCGTATACCGACCGAGGTAGAATACGCTTCGGAATTTCGCTATCGCGATCCCATCATACAGCAAGGCGACATCGTGATTGCCATTTCGCAATCGGGCGAAACAGCCGACACGCTGGCTGCCATCGAGCTGGCCAAAGAAAAGGGAGCGTTCATTTTTGGAGTGTGCAACGTAGTGGGTTCTACCATCTCGCGCGCTACGCATTCCGGGGCTTACACACACGCCGGACCCGAAATTGGCGTGGCCTCTACCAAGGCCTTTACAGCGCAGGTAGCTGTATTGTATTTGATTGCGCTGTCGGTTGCCGACAAGCGGGGCACGCTATCGAAAGAACGTCTGCACCGCCTCATGGCCGAGTTGAGCACCATACCCGATAAGGTAGAGGAAGTATTGAAGACCAACGACCTGGTAGAGTCGATAGCCGCTATTTATAAAGACCATCGCAACGCTCTCTATCTTGGACGCGGCTATAGCTTTCCGGTAGCGCTGGAAGGGGCGTTGAAGCTGAAGGAGATTTCGTATATACATGCAGAGGGATATCCAGCGGCCGAAATGAAGCACGGCCCTATTGCCTTGATCGATGAAGAGATGCCCGTTTTTGTGATAGCCACACAGGGGCACTCCTACGAAAAGGTGGTAAGCAACATACAAGAGGTAAAAGCCCGCAAAGGGAAGATTATAGCCATTGTAACCGCCGGCGACAAAACGGTGAGTGAGCTGGCCGACCATTCGATAGAGATACCGAAGACCGACGATAGTTTGGTGCCGATTGTGTCGGTTATACCCCTGCAACTGTTGTCGTATCACGTAGCGGTTATGCGAGGCTGCAACGTAGACCAGCCGCGCAACCTAGCCAAGAGTGTGACGGTAGAGTGAGAATGAGTGAGTTAACCCTATTAACAACCCAATTGTTGAAAAACCTCGGTTTTTAGTTTGGTGGTTGGAGGTTTTCAACGCATGTTTGCCTGTACAAAATCCAAAATTCAATTACATGAAAAAAGCAATTATGTTTATTGCGCTTGTTGCTGCCTCAGTAGCAGGTGCAAATGCGCAGAAGTTTCAAGGTGGTGAGAAAAACCTCGAGGTTACATTCTCTCCGTTGAGCGCAAGTCCAATTGGTATCAATGGCATTCGCTTCCGTATGTTCAACAGCGAAAGCAGCGCAATCCGTGTTGGTTTTAACCTTAGCGGAGACAAGAAGACTGACGTTTGGTCTCAGCCAGGTGAAATTGGCACAGTAACAATTCCAGAGTTGTATGCAACAAACAGTTCTTTCGGCTTCTCTCTTCGTCCAGGTTATGAAAAGCACTTTGCTGGAACAGACCGTTTATCTCCTTATGTCGGTGCTGAATTTTTGTTTGCTATGACTAGCACTACGGAAACTGAAGAACATCATTCAGGAAACAGCGAGGCTACTTTTGATGATCCTGCCAATTGGTCAACTTGGACTACTGAGCGTAATGACGGAACCATTACTTTCGGCTTGAACGCATTGGCCGGTGCTGACTACTACTTCGCTGATAATTTCTACTTGGGTGTTGAAATCGGCTTGGGCTTCCAAAGAGTTTCACAGAGTGATGTTGAAGTTACTGTAAGTGATGAAAACGCATATCTAAACTACGTTGAGACAGGAGGAACGACTAATGTTGATGCCCTTGTGACTAAAAACGCCGATGGTAAATTGGAAGTGTTGACAATAATTGGTGACGGTACTGGTAGTTTCAAGAATTTCAACTGGGGTCCTAACTTCCAGTCAACTTTCCGTTTGGGTTGGTTGTTCTAAGAAGCTTACATTAGCGTGCTAATACTTTAAGAAATGACAAACAAAATTATTGTAGGACTTCTGGCAATGGCTACCCTTTTTGCGGGGTGTTGCAAGGAGTCGGTTGAACTAAACGGAGCGTCTGAAAAGCCTTCAACCAAAGTTGAGCTTTCGGCAGAGCAGATGAACCGTGCTAAGAAAATGACCGCTCGTTTGCCAAAGCTTCGTTATTGGGACGAATCAAATCAGCGCTTCATCGATTACAATCCGAACTCTCGTGATCTGATTTTTTCGGATCCTGATTCAGGATTTGAATTCGACGATCCGGATGGAAACAACGCGATGGTGTTTTACGATGGAACTGATAGTTACCTGGTATTTTCTTCCGGTTTCGGGGTGAGTGGCCAAGGTGGTGGAGGAACTGTTGTTGCAGGATCAACCATTTTGAACATGGACCTTACCATTTGCTTTTCTCTGCAAGAGGTAGCTGATGGTGATGGAATGTTCGATTTATTTGATTCTGACGATTCGTTCGGTGAATACGCCTCAGTTATTGGAATTGCAGGTGACTTTGAAGCACTGGAGTCATCCAATGAGAATGATCCTGATTTTGATCCTTTTGGGTTCTTGGAAGGGTATGCAGCTTTTAACGTCATCGCAGATGATGTAAGCGGTAGCCACGAAGTATTCAATTGGATGGATGTGGAAAACGAAACCTCTGAAAGTTTCGACGATATGGCATATGCCGTAGTATTCGACTTCCAGAGCTTCTCTCTCTACTACTCAAACTCTGGAACAGTAACAACTTCCGGTGGAACAATGGAGTTCAATGGAACTTTCGTTGGCTTCGAAGATCTGTTAGAGGATCTCTTCTCAGACGATTCTTCTGAGGATTCCGGAGGCGACGCAGAAATTGTGAATGGTTACGGCTCGATGGGCTGTAATTAATCATCATCTTTAATACTTGAAAAAGCCTCCGCAAGGGGGCTTTTTCTTTTGAGTTTTTCGGGTGAATATGGATGCCGATTGTATAATCGACGTTAATTTGCCAAGATGAAAAAGGTGTATTTCGCATGGGCTCTGTGCCTTGTTTCCTTTGTGGGTTTCGGGCGCTCTACGGTCCATGAACGCTACCGCTTTGTTCCCAATCCAACTATAACGGAGTCGACGGTAGAATCAGAAATAACCGTGGCCATCGATCAGCCAAGCCCTGTGGTGGGCTGCGGTGCGGCAGTAACCTTAACAGCCACCGTATCGGGTGTGGCCGAGTTGAGTTGGTTACGAAACGGGGAGTTTATTGATGGCGCTACAACCGCGACGTTTATTGCCAATCAGTCGGGAACCTATACAGTTGTTGCTGTTGCCCTTACCTGCCAGGCGCAATCGTTGCCCGTAGAGGTTATCATCGAATCGCCGCTCAATGCGACTATTGTGCTTTCGTCGGGAAACGAGGTTTGCTTTGGAGAGCAGGTAGAGCTCCAGGCAGCCGGAGGCAATGCGCAATGGCAGTGGTATCGCAATGGTATTGAAATAGCCGAGGCAAATGGTGCGACTTATCTCGCAGCGGTGGCCGGTACCTATACGGTAGTAGGCAACGGCTCTTCGCCGTGCGCAAGCGTTTCGGCGCCCGTCGAGGTTGTTGTTCATCCGCTTCCTCAGGTAACAATTTTCTGGGGTGGAAGCTCTCTCATTTGCGCAGGTGATAGTAGTTCGCTCGTCGCTGCTGTATCGCCTCAGGAGGATGTTGAATGGTACTACAATGGGTTACCGGCAGGTAACGCCAACGGTTTGAATGCATCACTCGCCGGGCAATACAGTGCAGTAGCAACCAATCAATCGACGGGTTGCAGCAACGAATCGAACACCCTTACATTGGAAGTGTTACTCGCACAAAACGTGGCCATTGCAGCTATTGGTGCTACTTCGTTTTGCAATGGGCAAAGTGCAGTACTTGAGTTGCTTGCGGGAGCGGGTATGATACAGTGGCAAGCAAACGGACAAGATGTAGAGGGGGCTTCGGGCTCGGTTTTGCAGGTAAGTTCCGCGTCTACGTATACAGCCCGAGTAATTGATGAAAGTGGCTGTGCCTCTTACTCCAACCAGTTAAGCATTTTGGTATATCCATTACCGACTACAGCGCTTTCTGTTGAGGGAAGTGGTGTTGCTGTCTTGTGTGGCGAGGCTGACGAGGTGGTTGCCCAAGCGGAGGCGGGTGATGCCTATGTCTGGTATGCCTCTGGGCAGGAGTTGGTGGGAGCGGTCGCATCTTCTTTAACAATCGATCAGCCCGGGGAATATGCTGTGCAGATTACCAATGTGTATGGTTGCGTTGCTATATCGGAGCCTTTGTTTGTGGAGCAGTATGCACTTCCGGAATTGGTATTGGAGCCATCGGGTTTGGTAACGCTTTGCGCAGGACAAACACAATATTTCGAGGCCATTTGCCCAACCGCTATTCAGTATGAATGGTATGCCGATGGAGTTTTATTGGATCAAGAGTTCAATAGCTATTTCGAAGGGTTTGAGGCAGGCGTTTACAACGTGCACGTGATGGATGAAAACGGATGCGATGTGATGTCGTCGGTCGCTAATGTGCAGGTGTTGGTTGTCGACACCCCTTCAATTATCGACGGAGGAATTACTGATGAGGGCCAGCTACTGGTGTCGCAGGCCGCATCGGGCAATCAGTGGTACTTCAACGGCGAAGCGATAAGCGGAGCAACACAGTCGACCTATGTGGCAAGTGCAAGTGGTGTTTACACAGTGATATCTATCGAAGACGTATGTGAGTCGGCGATATCAGAAGGTTTTTCGGTAACAATCAGTATCACAGAAGAGCTGGATTCACGCATTTCATTGTATCCGAATCCGTGCAATGACTACGTTGTGTTGGAGGGCTTGCCCGCGAGCACATCGAGTTATACAGTGTATGACCTTTCGGGGCGCAAGGTTTTGGAGGGAGTTGCGCAAGGCACATGTCTTCGAGTCGATTCGCAAGCGCTTGGCTCAGGCATCTATTGGTTGGTATTAAGTGGGGGTGAGCAGGTGTCGTTTGAGGTTTCTCGTTTTTAACTGCGGTTTTTTATTCAACTGCAGAGAGACGACTATACTAGGTTGCAGGTTGAAAGTTGCGGGTTGAAAGTTGCAGGTTGAAGGTTCGCGAAGTGTAACCTGCAATTTTCAATGTTCAATTTTTTACCGCAGAACCGCGGATGAAGCTTGTATCCCCAATAATTGGCCTGTATTAAACCAACTCTATATCAAACTCCGTCAGCTGCACAAACTGCTCAATACGTTCTTGAATTTCTTCTTTGGTGATTTCCAACAGACGATCAGGACCAAATTTTTCGCAGGTAAAGGAAGCCATGGCAGAACCTACGATGATGGCTCGCTTCATATTCTCGAATGAAATGTTTTCTGTTTGTGCGAGGTAGCCAATGAAGCCTCCGGCAAACGTGTCGCCAGCACCTGTTGGGTCAATCACTTCTTCCAGTGGAAGAGCTGGCGCGAAAAACACATTGTTCTTATCAAACAACAATGCCCCGTGTTCACCTTTCTTGATGATGAGGTATTTCGGGCCGAGTTCCAGAATCTTTTTTGCAGCCTTCACGAGCGAATGCTCCTTTGCCAACTGGCGAGCTTCTTCGTCGTTGATGGTAAGCACGTCAACCTTGGCGATTACTTGCATGAGATCATCCCATGCTATATCCATCCAAAAGTTCATGGTGTCCATTACCACGAGCTTGGGACGTTCGTTGAGCTGCTCTATGACACGCATTTGCACAGCGGGAGCCAAGTTGCCGAGCATAAGGAAATCACAGTTTTTGTATGCTTCAGGAACAACGGGATCGAAGGTCGCGAGGACGTTGAGATCGGTTATCAGCGTATCGCGTGAGTTCATGTCGTAATGGTACTTACCCGACCAGTAGAACGACTTTTCTCCTTGTTTGATTTGCAGACCACCCTGATCGATACCGCGCTTGGTCATTTCATCGAGCATAGACTGCGGGAAGTCGTCGCCCACTACCGATATTAGACCGGAAGCGTTTACGAAGTGCGAGGCGCACAAAGTGATGTACGTAGCCGCACCGCCAATAACGCGGTCCATTTTGGCAAAAGGAGTTTCAATAGAGTCGAAGGCAACGGTGCCCACAGCAACAAGACTAGCCATAGAAAAAAATTTTGCGCGAAGATATTGTGGTTTAAGGGATAAGTTGTAATATTGCAGCCCTTTTCAGAAAGACCCTTTTGAAATCGGTGTTTTAGTCTCGGTTTATCCGGGATAGCTAAAGCGAAGGAGGGAGTTTCTTTTGAGTTCCGAAAGCGGCGTTCAACGGAAGATTCCTCAGTAGCTCAGCTGGTTAGAGCACATGACTGTTAATCATGGGGTCCCTGGTTCGAGCCCAGGCTGAGGAGCGAAGGCCATCACATTTATTTGTCGATGGCCTTTTTTATTTTTTAAAATTTTCACCAAGTACTATATCTACTTCCTCCATTCGGCAGCAGCCGATGTTTTTTATTTCGCTGCTCCAGTGTTTTATTCTTAATCCGCAGAGTCGTATTCTTTTTTTGGTCAGGCCTTCGTGATATTACCACTCAATTTCCCCGCTCACGTCATTGGGTAGCGTCACCTTCAACCGCGGTTCCGCTAGCATTGCACGTTCAATTGCAAACACGGCTTCGTCGTTGCGGGCCCACGCTCGCCGAGCGATTCCATTGTTCACATCCCAGTGCAGCATACTCGTGAGACGGCGCTCACTATCGGCACTGCCGTCGAGCAACATGCCAAAGCCGCCGTTGATGACCTCGCCCCAGCCTACACCACCACCGTTGTGCAAGCTCACCCACGTGGCTCCGCGAAATGCATCACCTACGAAGTTGTGCACCGCCATGTCGGCCGTGAAGCGCGAGCCGTCATAGATGTTCGATGTTTCTCTGTAAGGTGAATCGGTGCCCGACACATCATGGTGGTCGCGACCCAACACCACCGCTTCTATCTCTCCGCGTGCAATCGCATCGTTGAAGGCCTTCGCTATACGCATGCGTCCTTCAGCGTCGGCATACAGAATGCGCGCTTGTGAACCAACAACCATCTTGTTCTTTCCAGCTTCTTTGATCCACTGAATATTGTCGGCCATCTGTTGCTGGATCTCACTCGGTGCT
>JAIYBR010000139.1 GCA_027488435.1 Flavobacteriales bacterium | reverse complement strand
TCGCAATTAGTCTCACCCGAAGACTGTATAGATTTCTGTTGCGCTCTTTGCTGCTGACGCTCACGTTTCCATTCGGTTTTTAACTGCGACACACGGTCTGCGTTGAATCGTGGATCTTGAGAAAATGCAACCCAGTCTTCTTTCGACATTTTCTGCAAAAAGGTCTTGCTATACAGCTGCTCTTCGGTCATCTCTGGAGAGTAGCGTGCATTTAGTGGGGCAGTATAATGATTCTCTTGCGCCCAAGTAATAACAGAAGCGGCAATAGAAAATAAAGCTAGAAGCAAATATTTCTTCATGACTGAGTTTGGTTGATGAAAGTATGTTTGGTTAAAAACAAGGTATGCAAATATAATTGGGGCGTTATTGCTTTAAATACTTATGACCGTTCTTTTCCACGAATGTTTGTCGAAGGTTGTAAACTCGGGAAGCAAGGGCCTATTGTAGTTAACAGCGGTTGCCCTGCACATTTTTCATGTACTGAATACACCCACCAATGACAAGCCAGATAATTAGCTGGTCAATAAAGTAAAACGCTGATTATCTCAGGATAAAGACGTTGCCTTCGAACGTTTTCTTTTTGGCTGTTTCTAAATCGGACACTTCGATTTTCCAGAGATAATAACCATCTTGAATATAATATTCACCCTCCTTGTATCCACCGGTCCATGCCTTTCCAACTTCTTCTGTATAAAATACAATGTCACCCCATCGATTGAATACCCAGAAGCGGTAGGAGCCATCGAGTTCACCGTTAATGACGGGAAGAAATACATCGTTCAGGTCGTCGCCATCCGGTGTGAACGTGTTGGGCGCAAACACTTGTAACACATTTTCAACATAGACATCCTGGCACAGCGTGTCGGCACAGCCGTATTGGTTGGCCGCCGTCAGGCAAATAGAGTATGGAGTCACGGTTTCGATGTCTGGAAAGGTCCAGCGCGGGTTGGCCGTAAAGCTCTCGCCTGCATTGTAAAAATTCCACTCGAAAGAAACGGCACCGGCTGTTAGGTTTTGAAAATGTACTTCGCGGTGCAAAACATCTATGGGTTGAGGGTCCCACGTAAAATCAACTTCCGGATAAGGGCGAATTGTTATAGGCGATGAAAGGCTATCGGTGCCCACACACCCAAATTCAGACGTCACAGTGATGGATGGAAAGAAATTACCCGGCGCTGTGTAGACTGCTGCTGTATCGCCGCAGTAACTTATCTGCGCACCATTTCCGAGCGACCATACGCAGGTGCTCATATCGGCGTATGCTGGGTCGAGATAGGTATATGAAAGGCCAATTGTATCGGGATAACAACTACCCGAGCCCTCGGCTTCCATGATGGGTTCCGGAGTGTCGTGCACCGTTACCCAAAGCGTATCAGAAATGCTAGCCAATGGACATTGTTGATCGATGACACGAATTTCATAGATCATATCGAAGAGGAAGCATTCGGTAATCGTATCGGCATTTGCAATGAGAGTAGGTGTAAGGTCATTTACATCATTGAGGTAGTACCATTCTACACTTAGAGCCCCGGCACCACCGGTTGCAAAAGCGGTTAATTCTTCGCAATCATATTGACACGCCTCAATCGTATCAGCCCCATTCTGTGTGAGAAGAAATACGCCCGGAGAAAGAGTGCCGATAGCAGAAATCGTGTCGGAAGAACAGCCAATAGCATCTAGGGCGTAGAAATAAACTACGGTATCTTGCGTGAGCGTGAGAGAAAACTCCTGGCCCGCCGTTTCGTTGGTTGTGCCCAATAGGCAGCCAGTTGCGTCTTCACAGCTGTTCCAGTATGTCGTAAAGTTTCCAGCCCCGCCTGTCACATCTGCGTTGAAATCGATTAGGTTATTCGGGCATCCCAGTATCGCCGGTGGGTTGGCGGCAATGGTAATCTCGGGTGAATCGGGATCAAGTGTGAATGTTGTGTCTGCTGTACAAACTTGTCCTCCCGTTAGTAGCACTTCCAATGTGAGGGTATAGGTGCCAATCGTAAGCCCGCCAAAATCAAATGGACTTTGCGTAATGATGTCGGTCACTTGTCCGCCTTGGCTCAGTAAATATTGGTTGGCCTCTGGATTTAAGCCTACAACTTGCCCGTCGGTATCGCTGTAGCAGAAGGGAACAGCCTGCGTTGTATTGGCCATCACCACTTCTTCATCACGAACATCAACAGTAAAATCGACAGCGCCTTCGCAACCTTCTGCATCAACAATCAGCAGGGTATGATTGATTGGGTCGGTGTAACAGATTTGGTCTGAGATACTATTTCCATCAATTGTTGAGGTGTATGTGTTGTTGAACGCGCCTGATACGGTGAAGGTGATGTCTTGCGTGCCGTCATTGATACAGCTTAGAGCGCACATCTCGCTGGGTGATACAAAGTTCGTGATTTGAATGGGAGGATTCACTTCAATGGCAATGTTCTCTGTAGTTGAGCATACCAAGGAACCGAAATCTTCGGAAGCCACAACCTCGAAAACTTCATCGGTAGTTGGATCAACATCAACCGTTGCAGAATTTGTGGATCCGAGTATTGACACTGTGGGCGTCCAATCATAAGTGTAGGTATTCGTGCCTGTTGCTGCTGCCGTCAAAGTTGCCGTGTTATTGGGGGCATCGAAGCAGAGCAAGTCGTCGGAGCTCGTAATGCTGAACTCGGGGTTGGGATAAACGCTAACAGTCACTTGAGCCGTATTAGAACAAGATCCATTGCTAACCGTGAGCACATAGATGTTGATCGACGGAATAGCGGCCGTATTGAGGATGGTTACCACGGGTTGGGCATCGTCTGACTGCCCTGACCCCATTCCTGCTGTGGGCGACCAGCTATAGGTAAGGCCTGGTACTGAAGGTGTTCCAATTGTTTGTGGCAAACCACTACACTGTTCCACATTTACTCCTGCATCTGCCACTGGCACAGTCAGCTCGGAAGCCACGAATACATCGGTGTTAGTATTGACACACCCATGCACGTCCGTAATACTCACAATGGAGTAGTTCCCTGGTTCGGTGATGCTAATTTCATTTCCCGAAATGACCGGCGGATTCAACGGGTCGGGCCCTGTCAGATCTATCGTGAATGGGCCGTCGCCGACAGTGCTGAAAGCTGCTGTGATGGAGGGTTCGTTGGGGCAGTAGCTCTCACCATTCGAAAGCCATGTTGCGGAGACAGCCGGATATGCATCCAGATTGAAGTTTAGATTTAATGTTGAGGAACAATTAAAGGCATCGGTTACGCTGATTAGCTGGTATGCTCCTTCGGCATTTACACAGTATTGATAGTTCTGCAACAAATTATTTAGGGTAGTGTTGGCCGCTACGTTTGGAACGTTCACCTCCATGCTGAAGGGTTCTTCACCGGTAAATGTGACATCGAAACAATGTTGATTTCCGCTGCAGATTAACGCATCGCCGCTGATGCTGGCGGTAGGCAAAGGATGTATAACGACGCTTTCATTTCCGGATACAGTTCCCGGGCAATTTGCTGCACTGCTTGTGAGCGACACGAGAGCGAATACGCCGGTAGCATTGGCGTTGAGTGTGAAAGTCGATGCCGCTGTGTTAATCGCAGGTTGGTTTACGCCGTCTATGCTGTAGACCACGTTCCAGGGACCGGTGCCGGTAAAATCAATTTCGAGCGCAACACTCTGGCCCGCACATTCGCTGGTGCCGGAAGGCGCGCTGAGATCAGCGGTTCCCGACTCATACCAAACAACCGATTGGGTGTTGGAAGAGAATTGTACTTGCGGATGGGTTTCATCTACGCAGCCGGTTCCATCTCCGTTTCCAACCACACATGAAATAAAATATGTGACACCGCTAACCACAACACCATTGGCCGAAGCTGCACCAAATGCGAGTGGAGTGTCTGCATCGCCGAATCCAGCATTGCCACAAGAGCGCGCAATTTCAGAACCGAGTATATCCGAAGCGTTAGTGTGCAAAACGTACATGAATTCATCGTTGTCGTCTCTAGTATATGGCGTGCTCTGTGTTGCTGTCGCAATTGCGGGCGCCGTTGCAGGCGAACACAACGTTAGTGTGCCCGCTGTCATAGTTCCTCCATCCGAAATTATGGGACAGGTGTAACCCGTGTTGGTGAGTGTAACAGAATTGCAGTTGTAGCTATCGCTGAATGTCCATGACCCACCGGTACCTCCTGAAGCCAGATTTTCTGTTGTGAAAATTGTCCCCGCAAACGCGCCACTGCTGCCGCCTGCGGCTTCGGCGAATGGCGCTGTTCCGGTGGTTATGCTGTACTCGATGGTGTAGGTTTCTGAAACATTGTCGCAAACAGGTGCTGCTTCAGAAACAACAATTTCCGGACGAACTAGCACTTCGATTTCATCATCTACCTGCAGAAAACATTGAGGCGATTGTGTGAAATAAATTTTATCGAGTTCCAATGTAAAATCTTCCGTTGCGACAACGGTAGTTGTGAACGACGACGATTCATTGTCGTAAGTGCCTACACCAATGTCCGGGGTTCCAATAAATTGATAAGAAAAAGCACTGCCAACAGGACTTATTTCGACTTCGATATTCACGTTGTCGCCCTCACAAACATCTACCGGCGAAGCCGCTGTATTGGCTCCGTTAAGGGTGAATGAAACGAGACTCGGCACAGCATTAATCTCTACATCGAAGCACTGGTTGGTTACGGTTTGGTTGCAGTTCGCGTCGGTCACCTCTGTTATGCAATAGGCGCCAGAGGTGCCAACAGACCAGTTGTAAATATAACTTGGGTTGGCGGGGCTATCGGCAATGGTGAGTGTTGGTTGGGCTACACCATCGCGCGTGTATTCAAGAATCCAGGGCCCGTCTCCGGTAAGTGTAATGGCAACGGTGGCACTGAGGGGTGCGCAGGCTGAAACGGATATACCTGCGGGCACCGTGGCCGTTGGCAGCGCATGCGTAACTACACTAATAGATGGGTTAGCGCTATTTGCGCTTGGGCATGCAGGGCTGTTGGTATATGAAACCGACTGAATGTCGTAAACAACCGTTCCCGCCGTGGTAGGGTCCGCAACGTCAATAGTGCCGTTGTCGGCAACCGTTATGGCAGGTTGAGCAACACCTCCAATAGAATAGACGACCGAATATGTTCCGGCCTGGCTATGGTCGATGGTTAGCGACAATGGGTCGCCTATGCAAAGCGGTCCCGCAGAACTAAAAGATGAAGTGATGGAAGGCCTAGCTGTAATGGTGGCATCAACAGGAACACTGGTCGCATCTGAAACGCAGCCATTGGCGTCGCGCACTTGCAACACAGTGATGGTTGTATTTCCTGATACAGCGACCGAATAGCTGTAAGGATCGGGTACGTCCACGACATCGGGAGCCCCCGTTATTGGATTGGTTATCCACACATCGAATGGTGCTTGTCCTGCTGTAAAGTCAATCACCAAATTGGCGTTGGTATTGTCACAAACTACACCTGGTGATGTGAGTGTAAAAGTTGGTCCCGCGGTTTCTGTGATAGTTGTTGATGCGTTTTGCGTGCAACCGTAGTCTACGTCGGTAACCACAACGCTATAGGTAACTCCTGTTACGCTTCCTTCCAACCCAGATTGGTCTTCAACGCCGGGAGTCAGACCTGAACCACCAGCCCCTGCTGACCAAGTGTAAGTGAGATTTGCCGAGTTGGTTCCCAGGGGTGTTAAGTCTATGGAGCCCAATTGCCCGCACGTTTCGTTGATGGTTGACAACTGAAGGCGATGAAGAGAAACGTCTACCGTAATCAAGTCATCGGCAGAACATGATCCCGTGTTTAGAGAAGTGCTCACCCGATACGTTGTCGTGC
>JAIYBR010000020.1 GCA_027488435.1 Flavobacteriales bacterium | reverse complement strand
TGTTGTGACGATAGTTGATGAGGAGTCACCGATACTTATCGGCGTGCCTGCTCAGCTTCAGGTAAGCTGCGGTGAAGAGCTTCAGCTGCCTCAGGTTACAGCGGTTGATAATTGCGATAGTGATGTGGAAGTTACTGTTGCCGAAACAAGCCAACCTGGAAGTTGCGGATTGGTTGCGACATACACTTGGACTGCTACAGATGCATGCGGTAATTCATCTAGCGTCTCGCGTCAATTACTTATCACGGATAATGTCGCACCAACCATCACATCTTATCCGGAGGATACGACCGTAGGCTGCGATCTGGTGCCTCCTGCTGATGCATCCGTTATTACCTATCAAGACAATTGCAGCTCAGCAGTTGTGACTGTGAATGATCTTTTGATTCCGGGCGGTTGTCCAGCTGGTTATAACATCGAACGCACCTACACCGTGACCGATGGTTGTGGCAATAGTGCTTCTGCAATGCAAACTATTTACGTAGTAGATGAGGTAGCCCCCGTAATTTTTGGAATGCCTTCCGATACTACCATTAACTGCGGTGAAGAGGTTTCAATTACAACCATAACAGCAACCGATAATTGCTCGTCGACTGAGGAGATTACGTTTGCAATTGAAGATCAATATGTCCTCAATGATTGCGGAGCAACACTGCTTCGTGTATACAAGGCTTCAGATGCTTGTGGCAATACGACAAGCATTGTTCAGAACATTTACATTCTGGATTCTACGCCTCCTTCGTTTGTGTCAGTGCCATCGAATTTGGTACTGAATTGCGGAGAAACGCCTTCTGCATCTGATTTACCAATTGCTCAAGATGATTGCTCCGCCGATGTTACTGTTACATATGCCGATTCAATAGAACAAGGTGTTTGTGGTTACACTGTTGTGCGAACCTTTTCAGCAACGGACGCATGCGGTAATGTCGCCAATGCGCAACAGATCATAACCTTCACGGATAACGTCGCGCCAACCATCACATCTTATCCGGAAGATACGACCGTAGGTTGTGATCTGGTGCCCGCTGCAGACGCATCGGTTATTACCTATCAAGATAATTGCAGTGCTGCTGAAGTAACGGTGGATGATCTTTTGATACCAGGCGGTTGTCTGTCAGGCTACAACATTGAGCGCACCTATACGGTAACCGACGGTTGTGGAAATAGTACTTCTGCGATGCAAACTATTTACGTAGTGGATGAAGTAGCCCCTGTAATTTTTGGAATGCCTTCCGATACTACCATTAGCTGCGGTGAGGAGGTTTCAATTACAGCAATAACGGCAACCGATAATTGCTCAACGACCGAGGAGATTACGTTTGCAGTTGAGGATCAATACGTCATTAATGATTGCGGATCGACATTGCTTCGCGTTTATATGGCCTCTGACGCTTGTGGAAATACGACGAGCATCGTTCAGAATATTTACATCGTAGATTCTTCAGCTCCGGTCTTTGTAAGCTTCCCAAGCTCTGCCAACGTAGCATGCGATGAAGTAGTGCCGGTGGAAGATTCCCCGATGAATTATGCTGATGACTGCTCTCAAGTTTCGGTTAGCTGGCAGGAACAAATTATCGCGGGTGACTGTCCTAGTAATTACATCAGTGTGCGCACATGCACATTGACAGATGGATGCGGCAATTCAACGGTAGCCTCCTACACGCTCAATGTGTCCGATACAGAGAGCCCTGTTTTAACTGGAGTATCTTCTGATGTTACGATTGAATGTGGCGATAGCATGCCTGTGGCCAACGTTACAGCATGGGATAATTGCAGCGCGCAACCTCAGTTTTTCTTGGCCGAGGCTATGGAAACAATTGGATGTGTTACATATTTCACACGCAGGTGGACGGCATTGGATGAATGCGGAAACCTCAGTCAGGATGTGCAGGTAGTCACCATTCTAGACGAAACGGCCCCAACACTAAGCGCATATCCTGAATCCATCGTTTTAGCCTGTGGCCAGGCCCCTGAAGTAGCTCCGGTTTTGACGGCGAACGACGGTTGCACAGGAACTGTGCAAGTTGTTTTCACGGAAACACCGCTTGCCAACGGCGCATGTGGTGGATTGCAGCGCACGTGGTGTGCAACCGATTGCAGTGGTAATGAAGAGTGCCATATTCAGGTAATCACATTCGAGCCGCAAGCATTGCCCATGGGTATGAACGCTCAGCTGGAAGCATGGCAAACTGCTACTAATCGTATTTCACTCGAGTTGATTGCAGATGAAACGGCACGTTGGAATGTTGATTTACTCGATTTGAATGGACGTCGAATTGATACTTGGTTCACGGGCGACATGAGCGCTGGAGAAACACGCAGCATCAGTGCCGATGTTGATTTTCTGGTCAGTGGTATCTACTTCGTTCAATTCAGTAATGGAACGAAGGCGATTACGAAGCGCATACCGATTGTGAGAAATTGATTTTACTTGAAATGAATTTGGAAAAGCCCGCCATTGTGCGGGCTTTCTATTTTTCAAAAGTGAGCGGCTTATCTTCGCGCGTATGGAACGGGTTACTCTATTTGCTGAAGTCATTGTGCCGCAAGCATTGCCCGTTCCGCTTACGTATAGAGTTCCGTTTGATTGGAACGAACATGTTGTGGTAGGGCAACGAGTAGTGGTGCCACTTGGTAAGGCGAAATTAATCACGGGTATTATTCGAAGCCTTCATCAGCAAGGCCCAACAACCTATCAGGCAAAGTATATTGATGCATTGTTAGACGAGCATCCATTGGTGCGGCCGCAGCAATTGGCTCTATGGGAATGGATGGCGAACTATTACTGCTGCACAATGGGAGATGTAATGAATGCAGCCTTGCCTGCAGGTCTTAAACTTTCGAGCGAAACGCAGTTTGTTCTAGTGAAGGATGAAGACGAAAGCACCTGGCCTGATCGGGAACAAACGATCATACGCGCATTGCGCTCACGAGGCACCATGAAGCTCGATGATATTGCAGAGTTACTCTCTGTGAAGCAAGTTCAGCCAATTGTAAAGCGATTGATAGAGGCGGGTTGGTTGCGCAGTGAAGAGGAAATCAAAGAAAAGTTTAAGCCCAAAACAGCTGATTTTATTTCGCTGGATAAGGTACATGCTTCGGAGTCTGCGCTTCAAAAGTTGTTTGGCGATTTGGAAGCGCGACGGGCTCAAAAGCAAAGTGAGGCGTTAATGTTATTTCTTCAACTAGTGCAGTGGGATGGGAAAAGACTGCCGGAATTAGAACGACTCAAGTTGCAGAAGCAAGGTGTGCAGAGTGCGGTTGTTTCAGCCATGATTGAGAAGGGGATTTTTGTATGTGCAACGCGCGAGGTGGGCAGGTTGAATGCAGGCTTGCTACACACTACACCTACGCGCGAACTATCACCTGCGCAGGCCCAGGCAAAAAATGCGGTTATCGAAAATTGGAACAATAAGGATGTTTGTCTTTTACATGGTGTCACCTCGAGTGGTAAAACGGAAGTGTATGCCGCCATTATTGAAGAGACACTGGCAATCGGAAAGCAGGTGTTGTTTTTGCTGCCTGAAATTGCGCTAACGACTCAAATTATAGAACGTCTGCGAAAGTTCTTTGGAAAACGCGTGGGCGTTTACCACAGTGGCTATAGCGATAATGAGCGCACAGAAGTATGGAACAAGGTGCTGAGTGATGTTCCGGGCGAGTGCGATGTGATTTTAGGTGCGCGGAGTGCACTGTTCTTGCCGTTTAGCCGATTGGGTTTGGTGATCGTAGATGAGGAGCATGAACAGAGTTTCAAGCAGAACGATCCAGCCCCTCGTTATCAGGGACGCGATGCCGCTCTTTGGCTTGCCTCGCGTTATCAAGCTAAGGTGTTGCTGGGTTCGGCTACGCCTTCCATTGAGTCGTATTGGAATGCTGTGAATGGCCGATACGGACTCGTCGAATTGAACGAGCGTTTTGGTGGCATGCAATTGCCCGAAGTAGTGCTTTGTGATGTGCGTAAGGAGCTAAAAGCGAAAACGATGCACAATCATTTTACAGAGCAGCTCATTAACGAGATGCAAGTTGCATTGGAAGCAGGAGAGCAGATAATTCTGTTTCAGAATCGCCGGGGTTATTCGCCATTGTGGGAATGTGAAAGTTGCGGTTGGGTTCCCATGTGCACACGATGCGACGTTAGTCTCACGTACCACAAGTTCTCGCATCAGTTGCGATGTCATTATTGCGGATATACAACTGCCCCGGTTCCGGCCTGTCATGCATGCGGCTCAGTAGATATGAAAATGCTGGGTTTTGGTACAGAGAAAATTGAAGAGGATTTACAAGTTCATTTTCCCGATGTGCGTGTGCAACGTATGGATTTAGATACGACTCGAAGTAAATCGAGCTATCGAAAAATCATCAGTGATTTTGAATCAGGGCATACACGTATTTTGGTTGGTACGCAGATGGTAACCAAGGGGCTTGACTTCGATAATGTTTCATTGGTAGGTATTCTTAGTGCCGATAAGATGATGAACTACCCCGATTTCCGGGCCATGGAGCGCAGTTTTCAAATTATGCTGCAAGTATCGGGTAGGGCGGGTCGCAGGAATAAACGGGGCAAGGTGCTCATTCAAACTTATAATCCCGAGCACTGGCTGCTCGACATGATTACCCGCGGCGATTATCGCTCGTTCTATGAGCGCGAAGTGAAGGAGCGCTATCAATTCGTTTATCCGCCTTTTGTAAGGCTGATGCGCATCACGCTCAAGCATAAAGATGACGCTGTTGTTCAGCGTGCGGCCCAGGAAATACAACGCTTGCTGGTTCCTGTTTTAAAAGATAGAATTTTGGGTCCGGAGCGCCCTTACATTCCACGCATCAATAATTATTTTCTGCAGCAATTTCTGGTTCGCTTCGACAAGAAAAAGGAAAGTGAAGCAATCAAAGCTACGGTCATTCAAATGATGCGCTTGCGCCTGTCTGAGTCAGATTTTAAGCAGGTGAGATTGAGTGTTGATGTTGATCCACTATAGTCAAAAAAAACGCAGAGCAGTATTTACCACTCTGCGTCATCTTGAATGAGGTAGGTCTTATGAAAGCGTGCCAACCATGTTGGCCGGAATAACCCACTGATCATAGTCTTCAGCGGTGACATGACCAAGACGAACGGCCTCTTCCTTTAATGTTGTTCCATTCTTGTGCGCTGCCTTCGCAATTTCGGCCGCTTTGTAGTAGCCGATTTTAGTATTGAGTGCGGTAACCAACATGAGTGATTGATCAACGAGTTGTTGAATACGATCGTGGTTTGGTTCAATGCCAACAGCACAATGTTCGTTGAACGACACACATGCGTCACCCAACAATTCTGCACTCTGCAAGAAGTTATAGGCCATCATTGGTTTGAATACGTTCAACTCATAATGCCCTTGAGTTCCTCCAACTGTAATTGCGACATCGTTGCCCATTACCTGCGCACAAACCATGGTAAGTGCTTCGCATTGTGTAGGGTTCACTTTGCCGGGCATGATGCTGCTTCCCGGTTCGTTTTCGGGAATGAAAATTTCGCCGATGCCGCTGCGAGGGCCGCTGGCCATCATGCGAATATCGTTGGCGATTTTGTTGAGTGAAACCGCCAGTTGTTTCAAAGCACCGTGACTTTCAACGATACCATCATGTGCGGCTAGCGCTTCGAATTTGTTGGGAGCGCTCGTGAATGGAAGCCCGCTGAATTCAGCGATTTTCTTGGCAACGAGTTCTGAATATCCTTTTGGAGCATTCAACCCGGTTCCAACAGCAGTTCCACCCAAAGCGAGTTCGCCCAAATGCGAAAGTGTATTGTTGAGTGCACGCAAGCCATGATCGAGTTGTGCTACGTATCCGCTCAATTCTTGTCCGAGTGTCACCGGTGT
The DNA here is from genome assembly GCA_027488435.1 of Flavobacteriales bacterium. Lineage (GTDB taxonomy): Bacteria > Bacteroidota > Bacteroidia > Flavobacteriales_D > Sanyastnellaceae > JAIBBG01. The sequence continues at coordinate 17,795 of JAIYBR010000020.1, read as the reverse complement.
GGCATCCATCAAGTGTGTTCGACCAATTTTCACAACGTTCATATACTCCTTGCTTTTTGCATGAAGTGTATTGCGCAGTAAAGTCACGCCGGGTATGGTTTTTTTCACCACCGACTCGTATGCCGCGATGTGCATAGCGGTAGGGTATGTGTCATTCGACGACTGAGATTTGTTTACGTCATCGTTGGCTCCGAGCAACATATCTGTATCGCCTAGCTTTCCGCCATGCAGAACATGCGCACGATTGGCAACAACCTCGTTCACATTCATGTTGCTCTGCGTGCCGCTTCCGGTTTGCCAGATAACGAGTGGAAATTGATCATCGAGTTTTCCGGCAAGGATTTCATCGCACACGGCGCTAATGGCATCACGCTTTTCAGCAGGTAATACGCCCAGTTCACAGTTCGTGTGTGCTGCCGCTTTTTTCAGAATGGCAAATGCTCGAATGATTTCCTTTGGCATCGATGCTTCCGGACCGATTTTGAAATTGTTGCGTGAGCGCTCGGTTTGTGCGCCCCAGTAAACGTGAGCGGGAACTTTCACTTCGCCCATCGTGTCTTTTTCTATTCTGTATTCCATGTGTTGAATGTTGTATTAAAATGTTTCTGCGGCTTTTCCTTTTTGCATGAGGTAGCCTTTTAAAAATTCGTCGAGATAGCCATCCATAACGGCATCAACGTCGGAGGTTTCTACCCCTGTGCGAACGTCTTTCACCAATTTGTATGGTTGCATTACGTAGTTGCGAATCTGAGATCCCCACTCAATCTTTTTCTTCGTGGCTTCGATTTCGCTGCGCGCAGCGTTGCGTTTTTCGAGCTCCATTTCGTAGAGCTGCGACTTCAAGAGCTGCATTGCCTTCTCTTTGTTTTGAAGCTGCGAACGGGTTTCCGTGTTGTCGATAATAATGCCTGTTGGTGCGTGACGCAAGCGCACCCCTGTTTCCACTTTGTTTACGTTTTGTCCGCCGGCTCCTCCACTGCGAAAAGTATCCCACGTGATATCCGATGGATTGATCGCGATTTCGATGGAATCGTCGACAAGCGGATACACGTATACGCTCACGAACGAAGTGTGCCTGCGAGCGTTGGAGTCGAATGGCGATATGCGCACCAGTCGATGCACGCCGTTTTCACCTTTGAGCATGCCAAATGCGAATTCGCCATCGATTTCCAGCGTGCATTGTTTTACTCCTGCTACATCGCCTTCTTGCAGGTCTAGTTCTTTTACGGTATGTCCGTTTTTCTGAGCCCACATCACATACATGCGCATCAGCATGCCGGCCCAGTCACAACTTTCCGTTCCACCGGCACCTGCGGTTATCTGAAGAACAGCGTTCAGGCTGTCTTCTTCAGAGCTCAACATGTTTTTGAATTCGAGGTCTTCTACACGCGAAGATGCAAGTTTGAATTGCGCTTCTAGTTCCTCTTCTGTAGCTGCTTGCTCTTTGAAGAAGTCATAGAGAACTGCCAGATCTTCTACCGAGTCTGAACAATGCTTGAATGCATCGGTCCATATTTTTTTATTGCGGATTTGACGCATCACCTGTTCGGCTTTTTTTGCGTCGTTCCAGAAGTCGGGGTCTTGCGTGAGTTTTTCGTCCTCCTTAATCTGAAGTAGTTTCACTTCAACGTCAAAGGTACCTCCCGAGCGCGGTCACGCGCTCTTTCAGCTCACCGATAGCATCGCTTGTAATTGCCATAATGATTAATCACTGAATTTGATTTATGCGGTCGCGAAGGTAGTTATCTTTACCGCTCAAGTCGAATTAAACCGAAAGTCAATCAGGCATGGAAGATTATTTTACGGGTGGCAAGCCTGCTAAAGAACCACGTAGTGTAGATGATATCATCTCGTCCGATTTTCAAGTGAATGGCATTGCCTTTTTGCGCAAGGGATTGCGCTATTTCTCCGACGAGTTTGGAATCTATGTCGCGTTTACGCTGGTCTACATTGCATTGTCTATGGCACTTGGCGCACTTCCTGTGGTAGGCGATTTGTCGGGAATGCTGGCGGGCCCACCGCTAGTTGCGGGTTTCGCTTGCTACATGCGTTTGCAATCGCGCAACGAATACAGGGAGTTTTCGAATTTTTTCGGGGGTTTTCGCGGAGGAAATTGGCCATCACTTGTTTCGGTGGGCATTAGCGTAACACTTTCGATGGCGTTGGCAGTTGCACTTGCGGTGTTGCCTTTTTTTTACGACACTATTCAGGTTTTAGTCACTGAATTAGGGAAGACTCAAGGGATGGATCAAGAAAAAGCCGCAGAGTTTGTGATTGGTTTGTACAATCCGCAAATTGGGTTGGCTGCGCTTGTGGCCGCTCTTGCTGCTCTTGCTATTCTAACTTTGTTTTCTCTTGCACCGCTCTTTGTCGTTTACCGCGGCTATTCCGCTTTTCAGGCTATCGGCGCAAGCTGGAAATTAGTGAGTAAAAAGTATGTTGCTTTTCTGTTCTTCAACGTGCTTCTTTGGTCGGTGTTGATTTTCGGACTCTTGATGTGTTGCGTTGGTTTGTTGGCAGCGTTGCCTATTTATTACCTCTCGCTCGCTTCTGCATACGAGGAAATTACGGGTGATTAATATCGTCGAGGTTAAAGTCGGTTGCCGATAATTCTTTGCGAATACTGTCGTAGGTGAAGCCTTTACGTAAAAGAAATTGTATCAGCTTCGAAGTGCGCTCATAGTCTGTTTTACCTTTCATGCTCGGCCATTTGCGCAGAGCTAATTCGCGAATATTCTCGCGATGTGTTTCCGGTTCAAGCACTGCAAGCGCTTCTTTGATGTACTCGTCGGCTATGCCCCGTGACTTTAAATGCATGCGGATTTTTTGGCCGCCCCATCGCTGAAGTGTCGATTTGTCGTGCGCAAAGGCCGATGCAAAGCGTGCATCATTGAATAGGTTGTTTTTTTGAAGACGAGCAATACAAGCGTCGATGAAGCTTGATTCAGTGCCCCACAACTTTAGCTTTCGAACAAGGTCAAATTGGCATCGCTCAGCCTTATTGCACCAGTCAACCAATTTTGAATAGGCTATTTCTTCCGGATATTTCATTTTACCAACCTGTGCAGTAGGTCAAATGTAACTTTAATTCAAGCTAGTCTTGTTTCGCTTTTATGGGCCATAAACTCTCGATTGTATCTTGATTAAGTCTTTTATGTAGATGCGGCTTTGCTTACTTTTGCGAGACGGTCATAAACAGACCCTTGATATTATTAGTTGTAATGAAGAACGAATTGATTGTTAAACTGCGCGAGCTACTGAAGACGGAAGAGATCGGATCTATCCGTGACGGCGTTCGTGAAATCCGCAATGATTGGAAGGCAGAGACTGCCAAAGAGCGCCAACTTCAAATGGAAGCTTTTAAAGCTGAAGAACATCCGGAAGAGACAGAGTTTGTATACGCTCCGCATGAAATGGAAGGTGAGTTTCAGGAGTTGCTTAAAGTGTATGAAGACCGAGTAGAAGAACACGGGAAGAAACTCGCGGCGGAGCGACAGAAGAATCTTGAAATTAAGCAGAACATCCTGAATGAAATGGATGCGCTCATCAAGGATGAACAAAACATTGGCAAAGCATTTTCAACGCACAAGGCACTGAAGGAACAGTGGGATACGATTGGTGATGTGCCGGGCGATAAATACCATGATTTGCAAGAGAAATGGCAACGCCTTAATCACGAGTTTTTTTATAACATCAATATATACAAGTCGCTTCAAGACCATGATTTGAAAATCAACCTTCGCAAGAAGGAGGAGATGATTGAAGAGGCTAAGCAGTTATCAGAAGTTACTGTTATCAATGACCTTGAAATACTCATCAAAAAGTTCCAGCGCGAGTGGATGAATATTGGTCCTTCGCCTCGTGAGACCTTCAAGGAGTTGGGTGATACTTTCTTTGGAATTTTGCGCGAATCTCAGAATCGTGTGCAGGCTCATTACGATGAGATACACAAGCACAGCGACGAGAATTTGGCCAAGAAGAAGGAGCTAGTGGCAAAAATGAGTGAGATTCTTACCATGGAAATCACCAACGCTTCAACCAGCAATCGCTGGACCGACGAGGTCTTGAAGCTACAGGAAGAGTGGCGCACCATTGGTTGGGCTCGCAAGAAGGAGAATGAAGAGGTTTGGCAGGAATTCCGTGGTTTGTGTGATTTGTTTTTCACGAAGCGCAATTCGCTTTTCGAAGAAAAACGTTCTGGTTATAAGGTCAACAAAGAGAAGAAGGAAGCACTTATCGAGAAGGCACGTGCTATACAGAATAGTGAAGATTGGAAGTCAGCAACCGATCAGTTGAAGCGACTTCAAGAGGAATGGAAAGCGGTTGGCGGTGCTGACCCACGTGAGGAACAGAAGCTATGGCAGCGATTCCGATCGACATGTGATCATTTCTTCGCTCGAAAAAAAGAAAATTATTCGAAAGTCATTGAAGAGCAAACGCAAAATCTTGCTCTTAAAATGGATATGCTTACCGAGCTGGACGCATTGGAAATTACAGGTAACAAGGGTGCTGATCTTGCCGCTTTGAAGGCGTTCGGAGAGCGCTGGCATGGTGTAGGCTTTGTTCCCAAAGACAAAGTGAAGGAAGTGATGGATCGCTACAACCAATTATTGGATGTGAAGTATGGTCAGATCAACGCCGACCGCGAGCAACGCGAAATGTCGAACTTCCGAAGCAAGCTCGACAACCTGAAGACCAGCGCCAATGGCGAGGCTCAATTGAAGCGCGAGCGCAACTTCATGCGCGATAAGATTGAAAAGCTCAAGCACCAAATTGCTCAATACGAGAACAACATGGGCATCTTTACTGGCAAGGGAGCTGAGGCTTTGAGAAAGGATATTGAGAAGAAAATCAAAGCAACAGAGCGTGAAATTGATGACATCAAAAAGAAGATGGAGTTGCTGAGCAACTGATTTCTTTTTGTTAGTGCTTCTTGATTTTTTCCACTGCGTTGGTGGTAGAATAGCCTGCTACAATCGGAATGCACACCACGGTTCCTCCACGGGACTTTGTTTCTGCTGAACCGACCACATACCTTTTAGAATTGGGATTAGTTTCGAGTGCGTCATAATCGCCACCTTTCACCAGCAGATCCGGATGAAGAGCCTCTATCAAAGCAGCAGGCGTGTCGTCGGAAAAAATAATGACAGCATCAACGCATCGCAACGCATCAATAACACCTGCACGAGCCTGCTCATCGTGAATTGGTCTTTCCGGACCTTTATTCAGTCGTTTAACCGATGAATCGTCATTGATGCCGACCACCAAAACATCGCCCAGTTCGCGGGCTTCTTGCAGATAGCGCACATGACCGAGGTGGAGGATATCGAAAACACCATTGGTGAACACGATTTTCTTACCCGAAGATTTCCATTCGGATAGTTGAATGTTCAGGGAATATGTATCGGCGAATTGCATTGTTATTTGCGTGTCGTTGCGATTAGAAAGCTGACAGCACCAACCAAAATATCCCAAAACGTTTTTATGGACCACGAAATGAGGGCGTAAATTTTTCCTGCCTCAATCGAAAAACCTAATGCTTGCAAACTGAGAATGGCCATACCATGAAATGCACCTGCACCTCCCGGTGTGGGTACCATCATGCCGAGACTGCTTGCGGCCATAAAGAAAACGGTTTGCCGAAAGGTCATGGCACATGTTTCTTCCAAAGCCAGAAGTGACGTGAATGTCATGAGTAACCAAAAGAACCAGATACCGAAAGAATAGAGCCAGAATAGCATGCTGCGTTTCAGTCGGAATATGCTTTTGAGGCCATCCATCATTCCCAGGAAGAACTCACGCACTTTTTTGAAAAAAGGTATGTGTTCGAATTTGCGAAGTAGGTATAGGAAAACCATGAATGCCACGATCATAGCACCCAGCAAAATGAGTATGGTCGTTCCCTTGTTGCCATCTGTTTGAGCGAAAAATGCATGAAAGGCTTCGTTTTCAAGAGCAAAAGCAAGGAAAACAACGGTCGCCAGGAAGCCTATGTCTACGATGCGCTCTAAGAGTACAGTTCCGATGAGTTTATTGACAGGTACCTGATCGGTGCGATTGAGCAGCGTGCAACGCGCGAGTTCTCCGGAACGAGGAATAAGGTTATTCATGCAATAGCCAAATGCGACAGCATGTATGGCCAACCAATCGCGCACACGATAGCCCATAGGCTCAAGCATAATGTTCCATCTCAAACCACGCAATGCCGTGGCGACGTATCCGAAAACAAAAGATGCAAGAACCCAAATCCATTTAACTGACTTAAGAGCAGGGAGCAAATCGTTTTCCCAGCTAACATCTTTGTAAAGAACCCACATCAGCACTGCTGCGAGGCCTAGAAAAACGAAATATGTTAGTGCTTTTCTGATGGTCTTGAGTTAGATGAGCTCAATTTGGGAGGTTTACTGTCCGGTTGTTTGAGCCGATCTGAAAGTTGTTCAACTAGGGAAGTTTATTAGTTGCGGTATCGGGAAAAATAATGGCTGGTTTGAAAACGAGGGCCTCTTCGCGGGGCATGTGTGCGTAGGTGACAACAATGACAACGTCGCCCGGAGTGACCTTGCGAGCAGCAGGACCGTTGAGGCAGACAACACCACTACCGCGCTCACCTTGAATGATGTAGGTTTCAAGGCGCTCGCCGTTCATGCAGTTTAACACCTGAACTTTTTCACCCTCAATCATGTCGGCCGCCTCCATAAGCAAAGGGTCCAGCGTAATGCTGCCGATGTAGTTGAGGTTGGCTTCTGTAACCGTGATTCGGTGAATTTTTGATTTAAGAACTTCAATAAGCATGGGCGCAAAAATACTCGCAGAGCGCCCTCGGGGAAAATTGAATTGTTGTATGAATGGCCGAATGATGGATTTGTATTTAAGTTATAAGTGTTAGTAATTCAGCGAGTTGCATGTAATGCCTCCTGTTGCTGACGGTACTTTTTCGCTCAACTGAAAAAAAGGGTAGAAAAACAGAACCCTTTTCTCGGTTATGCCGTACAAGTATCCATGATCCAACCATTCACCAATACAAAACTCACCCTATCGACCCTCGTTTTGGTCTTTGCGGCACTTGTTTCCAAGGCGCAATGTCCAAGGGTTTTCGATTTCTATGGACAAACGCCGGTTCATCCTTATTGGTATTCATGCAGTGGCGATAACTTCTCCTTTAACTTGAGTACACCGAGCAGTTGGGGTGAATTCACCATCAATTGGGGCGACGGCTCAGCCATTACAACCGGAGCGTCCTGGAATCCACCAACATTTCAGAACCACTTGTATACGGCTGCAGTGGCCACATACACGGTTACAATTACGGAAGTGAATACAGGATGCGTCGTAACCGGAACGGTTGTGATGGAAGAAGCATCGAGTGCTTCGATCCAGATTCCTGTAGGGGGGCTCACTCAATCATGCGCGCCGCAGACCATGGAATTCATTAATTCTTCAACGAATGTTTCATCAACAACTCAGTTTACCTGGGATTTTGGTGATGGTTCACCTCTTTTGACTTTTGATTACACGAACTGGTTGCAGACAATCGCTCACACCTATGAGCAAGGAACAGTCGATTGTGAAACTGAAGTTACGCTGACAGCGGAGAATATGTGTAACACAGTTCAAGGTGGTAACTCTGAAGCTACGTTTAACCCCATTCGTATTTGGGATTTGGATGACCCTGCAATTACAGCATCGGCTACTTTGTTGTGTTATCCGGATACTACTGTGACATTTACCAATACCACTGAACGTAACTGTTTAATGCAGGGTAATATCTATCAGCGTTATGAGTCATGGAATTTTGGCGACTACTGGGGAGCCGGTCAGGATAGCATCATTGGTTGGACTCCATGGCCTCCCACGTTTCCTCATACGCTTCGTTTTCCTGGTATCGGAACTTATACAATCGAGTTGGCCGACTCCAATTTCTGCGGTGTTGCCAACGCCAGCATTACCATCCAGATTGTTCCTCCTCCAACAGCTCAAATAGCTGCAAGTGCTGACACAGTATGCGTTGGAGAATCAATTACTTTTTATCAGCAGGCTACCGGTGGTGCCAATACCTACCGTTGGAATTTTGGTAACAGCAACACGTGGTATACTACCGGTTCTGGCAATATAACGTTTCAATACAACAATCCCGGAACATACCAAGTTGCAAGTATGGTTGGTATTAGCGGAGGTAGTGGTGGGTGCACAGACACAGCCTGGGTGAATGTAGTAGTGCTGCCCAATCCTCAGGTGGTAATTGACGCTGATGTAACTGAGGGTTGCGATCAGCTCACGGTCGACTTCAGTGCGATTACACCGAACGCTATCAGTTGGGAATGGGACTTCGATAATGGAAGTGCCAATTTCCAGGGTGTGAATCCTGCGTTGATTACATTCAACCAACCGGGCAACTACCATGTGTCGCTCACGGTTCTCAATGCCTATGGTTGCGAGGCCGATGATGATATTACAATTCGTGTATTTGAGTCGCCTCAGGTCGATTTCAGTGTTTTCAATCTATGCGAAGGCGAAATTGCACAGTTCACAGATCTCACACAGTCGGCCAATAACGATGATATTACCGATTGGAGCTGGAGTTTTGGAGATGGTGGTTCTTCAGATCAGCAAAACCCGAACTATGGCTACACAACAACAGGAAGCTTTTTGGTTGAATTGAATGTTACTACAGAACATTGCAACGGAAGCGATACAGCCACTGTGGTTGTGCAGGATGCACCAACTGCTTCTTTGAGTGTTGACGTTTCTTCGGGTTGCGGACCACTCACGGTGAACTTCGCTAATAACAGCGATGCTGCAGCTGTTTATCAATGGGATCTTGGCAATGGTCTCTTAACGAACTCTTTTTCCGGACAGCATACGTTCTTGAATACAACAAGTAACGATACAACTTATCAGATATCGCTCACAGCTTTGAATGCCTTCGGATGTGGAACTTCTGATACAGTTGAAGTAACCGTTCATCCTGGGGCTTATGCTTCTTTCTTGGACGACAATGCTGCGCCTACTTGTGGTCCAATGAATGCTTATTTCCAGAATACGTCGTTGAATGCCTATGCCTACGCATGGGATTTTGGAGATGGTGGTCTATCTAATTTGGTTAATCCGACTCACACGTATTACAACAACAACGGCTTCCTGGATATCTACGAAGTATCACTCATCGCTTATAATATCAATGGTTGTAACGACACAACTTCGAACACGCTCTTTGTCTATCCGCTGATGAATTTGGATTTTACATTAGCCATGAGTGAAGGATGTGCACCATTGGCTGCGACGATGCCTTTTGTTACCGGAGTGCAAAATTACCAGTGGGATTTTGGCGATGGTACTACGTCTTCTTTCGCGATGCCAAGCCATGTTTTCAATAACTACACAAGCTCTCCGCAAGTTTATAATGTTACTTTGATTGGAACATCTGCATTTGGATGTGTCGATACTGCATCAGCGCCGGTAACGGTTTATCCAAACAGCGTTGCTCAGTTCAGCACTTCTGTATTGTCGGGTTGCTCGCCAATGCAGGTTGATTTCACGAATTTGTCGATAAACTCAGATTCATTCGCATGGAGTTATGGTGATGGCGATGTGTCGCAGGAAGATGCAGCATTGCATAGCCACTTGTTTGTGAATAATGGAACAACTCCTTTGGATCGCACCATTGCATTGCAAACACAAAATGAATTTGGTTGCATGAGTTCGTATTCTACCAATGTTCAGATTTATCCTCAGATTGAAGTTTCGTTTGTTCAGCCTGAAGATGTTTGTTCGCCGGCCACTGTTGCGTTCTCAAATACAAGTGTGAACGTCAGCAATTATAACTGGAACTTGGGAAATGGATTGCAATCAATTACACAAAACCCAACCGCTCAATACCAGAACATCACCAATAGCGATGTGACATACACGGTTACACTCATCGGATCTTCTGTGTTTGGTTGTTTAGATTCTATTCAGCACACGTTTACTGTAAAGACTACTCCGGTGGCATTGTTTACCTTGAGTGAAAACGCAGCTTGTGCACCTGTGCAAGTTGAAGTTGCTAATCAGTCGGTGAACGCCGACAGTTTATTCTGGAGCTTTGGCGATGGCACTTCTTCCGAATCATCCGACTCGCTTCAGTATGTTACTTATGACAACAACGGAAGCGTTGCGGTCGATTATCAAATTACACTGGTAGCTGTTACCAGCGAGGGCTGCTACAGCCAGCAGACTTCATCTCTGTCGGTTTATCCGTTGGTTCATGCAGATTTTGTTGAGCCGATGGCGGTTTGTTCACCTGCTACAGTGCAGTTCAACAGCACAAGTTTAAATGCCAATACGCTGCAGTGGGACCTGGGTAATGGAATGGTTTCTTCTATTCCCGCACCCTCTTCTTATTACATCAATGAAACAGGCAATCCCATTGTTTACCCTGTTCAGCTGGTAACTACTTCAACTTACGGTTGTGTCGATACCGTTTCTCACGACTTGCTAGTTCACCCTTCGGCAGTAATTGATTTTACTCCGAGTCTATTTTCGGGCTGTTCTCCGTTGGAAGTTTCATTCACCAATCATACGTTGTTTGCCGATTCATTGGCGTGGATTTACGGAGATGGCTCTGTATCGAGCATCACAGACACCCTCCATGTTCACCAATATGTAAATGATGGCGATGATGCTGAGGTAATGCAGGTGACTCTTATGGCTATTTCTGAGGCGGGTTGTAATGCTTCTCAAAATGTAGAAATTACCGTCTACCCGAGTATAACCGCCGACTTTGTTACTCCAGGTTCTTATTGCTCTCCCGCACAATTAACCTTTGTGAATACTAGCGTAAACGCAAGCGCTTACAATTGGGAATTTGGCAATGGTATCACGTCGATTGTTCAGAATCCTACTATCACATTCACGAATATCTCTGCAACAACCCAAGTGTATGATGTGGTCCTACAGGTGACCTCGGCCTTTGGATGTCAGGATAGCGTGTCGGCACCGCTGACAATATTCCCAATTGTTGATGCTGAGATTACCGTTTCCGCGAGTTCGGTTTGTGAAGCAGGTCCGATTGCCATTTCAAATCAAACGGAAGGCGCCGCTGATTATACCTGGGATTATGGTGATGGAACAACATCTTCGATTGCCGATAGTATTCACACGCACGACTATGCTCAAGCATCTCTTCAAAGCGGGACATACACATTAACACTCACTGCAGTTTCTGAGAATGGATGTATGGATCAAACTTCTTCAAGCTATACCATTTATCCGGATGTAACAGCAGCGTTTCAAACTGATACAATTGGCTGTTCGCCGCACAATGCTGTGATGATGAATCAGAGCACAGGAGCCGTTTCGTATGAGTGGCTTTTCAGCGATGGCCAGATGTCGAATGCTACTGCACCATTCATGATGTTCGATGCTCCATTTACTGCGGATGTTGATGTAGAAGCAATGCTAGTTGCAACTAATCTTTATGGTTGTAGCGACACATTGAGCAGAACGATTCACGTGATGCACACACCGCAAGCAATTGCGCAAATTGATACAGTGATGGGTTGCTACCCTGCGTATGTCACTCTTTATAATGGATCATTGGGAGCTGACAACTATATCTGGATGTATGGCACAGGAGTGACATCAACTACTGATGAAGAATATCACACGCATGAATATATAAATATTACAGAGGATGTTTTCACTTTCAACATTACACTGCAGGCATTTTCGAGCTACGGTTGTATGAGCACTGATCAGCTCACGTTGGATGTTGCGCCGGAAGTTGAAGCTGATTTTTATACGATCCAACAAGGGTGCTCTCCATTGCAAGTATATTTTGATAACATGAGCGATGGAGGATCGAGCGTTTCCTGGAACTTTGGTGACGGCGATATTTCCAACGCCTACGAACCACAGCACACGTTCTTTAACTGGGGCCATTCCGATACAACCTATGCTGTAACCTTAGTGGTGTTTGACAATTTCGGATGTTCAGATACGATTAGCCGCAATGTAATGGTGCTAGCAAATCCGACCGCAAACTTCGAGGTAACTCCGCAAACGCAAGTATGGCCAAACGCTACCATAGAACTCAACAACCAGACGGTCGGTGGTCAATTGACAGCATCATGGAACATGGGGAATAGCGATTTCATTTATGAAATGAATCCGAGCGCTTACACCTACGAGACCTGGGGCGAATACACGATTCAATTGGTTGTTGCGAATGGATTTTGTTCCGATACAACCTATCGCATAATTGAAATTCTGCCACCGGCTCCGATTGCAAACTTCGAAGGTCCCGCTCAAGGTTGTGTTCCATTAACGGTTCAGTTCACCAACCTAAGCGAAAACGCTGTTGTTTCTACATGGTCGTTTGGTGATGGCAATCAGTCTACAGCCAACAATCCAATCTACACGTTCTATCAACCGGGAATTTATTCAGTAACGCTGACCGTGGAAGGTCCGGATGGAAGCACTGACGTCATGACTCGCGAACAGCTTATTTACGTTTACGCCAAGGCAACTGCTGCATTTGCTGTAACACCAACCGAAGTAAGCGTGCCTGGTGAGCCGGTTTATTGTTTGAATTTGTCGAATAATGCAAATGAGTATGTATGGGCGTTTGACGACGGACAAACCTCGACAGATGAAAATCCTTATCATTACTACCAGTCGGAAGGAGTTTATGATGTTACCCTTGTTGCTACCAATGACAATGGATGTGCTGATACTCTTACTTTGAGTGATCTAATTCGTGCTACAGATATAGGCATGCTGAATTTCCCGAATGCATTTTCACCCAGCACCGCAGGTAGCAAGGGAGGGTATTATAATGTTTATAGTCTCGACAACGATGTATTCTTCCCAATTCACAGGGGAGTTGAGGAATACAAGCTTCAAATCTTTAACAAGTGGGGCGAATTAATTTTTGAAAGTGCCGATGTTGCTAAGGGCTGGGATGGATATTACCGCGGCCAGCTTGTGAAGCAAGATGTCTATGTGTGGAAGGTAGAGGCGCGTTTTGTGAATGGTCAGAAATATGAAAATTCAGGAGATGTAACCGTAATTGTAAAATGAGCGTACAACAGATAAAACTAGTAGCAGATAATAGCTGGATTTATGAAAAGCACATTGCTGAACATATCGTTTTTGTGTCTGTTGGCATGGGGCAGTTGGGCTCAAGATCAGCAATTCACTCAGTTCTACTCAGTACCGACTGCAGTTAGTCCGGCCTTTGCAGGTGCTTCTGTGCAGAGCCGAGTGAGTATGCAGTACCGTAACCAATGGGCTGCGATTCCGGGAGGTTTTACATCGGGAAACATCACGTTCGATCAATTTATGCCCAATATCAGTAGTGGTATCGGAATGCTCGTTAATTATGATCAAGCCGGTTCGGGTGCTCTTCGTTCTACAACTGTAGCGATCCAATACGCATACGAGGCTCGCATAAAACGAAATCTTTTCTTTCGTCCTGCGCTTCAGTTGGGCTATGGCCAATCCTCGATCGATTTTACCAAGTTAACTTTCTACGATCAGATGATCCGTGAAGGTGCTGATGTTTCGCTGGAAGCGGGAACTATTCGTCCGGTGAATTACTACGATATGGGCGCGGGCATGTTGTTGTATAGCCCCAAGGTGTGGATTGGTGCCTCTGCATCCCATTTGAATGCACCTGATGCTTCCCTTACCAATGCAGCTACTGTTCTATTGCCCAGAAAAATATCGGTTCATGGCGGCTATCGCATGAGGTTGAAGGGTCAATCACTGCGAAAGTTGGATCATTACATGGTGTTTGCCGCAAACTATTTAGCGCAGCAAGAATTCGATCAACTCGATCTAGGCTTCTACTACGAATACTCGCCTATGATTCTGGGAATTTGGTACCGAGGATTGCCGGTAAAGAGTAATACCTATGGATACATGAACCACGATGCACTGTCATTCTTGATAGGGTTTCAGGCAGGCAATTACAAGGTTGGCTATAGCTATGACCTAACGATATCTCAGCTGGGAATCGCCAATAGTGGAGGTTCACACGAGGTTTCGCTCGTTTACCAGTGGGCAAATAAGCACAATCAACGTGCAAAGAAAATTCGCATCATGCCATGTGCGAAATTCTAATGACTATGCGATGATATTCACTTCGCGTTCGAGTTCGATTCCAAATTTTTGCTTGATGTCAGAAATGATTGCTGTGCTCAAGTCATAAATCTGACTGCCGGTCGCTCCGCCGTAATTCACGAGCACCAGGGCTTGCTTGTCATGCACGCCATAGTTTCCAAGATTCTTTCCTTTCCATCCCGCTCGTTCAATGAGCCATCCGGCAGGAACTTTTACATGGCTTTCATCGATTGGGAAGCAAGGAGCATTGTTGTGTTTTTCTTGAATGGCTCGATATACCTGCATCGGAACAACCGGGTTTTTGAAGAAGCTACCTGCGTTGCCGATTTTTTTCGGGTCGGGAAGTTTCGATGAGCGAATGTTGATGACGGCTTTGGCAACATCTTTTATACTGACGTTATCGAGGTGCATGCTGTCAAGTTCTTCTTCAATGGCGCCGTACGAAGTGTGTAAGACGGCGCGCTTTTTTAACCGAAACGTTACTGAAACAATGATCCATTTATCTTTTTCTTCTCGTTTGAAGACACTTTCCCGATAGCCGAATTTGCATTCATCGAGTTTGAAAACACGAAGGCTTCCGTCGTTGATGTTGATGGCTTCAAGCGAATGAAACACATCTTTTATTTCCACTCCGTATGCACCGATATTTTGCATGGGACTTGCACCAACGCAGCCTGGAATGAGAGCGAGGTTTTCTATTCCGGCATAGTTGGCGCTGATACAATGCATAACCAATTCGTGCCACACTTCACCGGCAGCGCTCTGAATGAAATAGTGATGCTCATCTTCCGAAATTTTTTGGATGCCTTTGAGCTCATTCTTCAGTAAAACGCCATCGAAATTTCTCGTAAACAGCATGTTGCTGCCCCCGCCTAGAATGAGCCTTTTGTTTGTACGAATGGTTTCATGTTCCAAAAGTTCCCGCAATTCTTCGATGGATTGAAATCGTGCGAAATAGCGAGCTTGTGCGCTAACACCAAATGTGTTGTATGCCTTGAGCGATTCAAATTCCGTAATCATATTCCAAATGTGAATGCGCAATTGATTGGTTTCTGACAACCGTGGTTCTAGTTATTATCGAAGTTTTCCATATTCCTTCTATTGCAGACTGGTGGCTGATGTGAATTCACTTTTGCTTATTCTTTCGTAGTGTCCTTCACTGCAGCTCAATAAATCTGCAATGAGCAATCTCTCGGGTAAGATGCTTGCATTCAATTCATGCCTTAGCATGCGCGTTCCTAAGCGTTGCCATTCTACCAAATGATGTTCTGATGTTATTTGGTAATAACTCGTTCCGGTTTTATTTTTCCGAAATTGAGGAAAGGAATCAGTCATGCCTCAAATTTGAGAATTCGAACAAAATTATCGGGAACAAATGTCAACTTATTTTTTGCAACGACTCGCCGCTCAATTACTCGAGCGCCATCCAAATGATCTCAGCCGAGTTATTGTAGTGCTTCCGACAAAACGAGCCCGATTGTTTCTCATGAGGTATTTACACACCTTGAAGGGAGGCGCATTTTGGTCGCCGCGTTGTATGATTTTGCCTGATTGGGTTAGATCCATTTTGCCCGGTCATATTGGCGGAGAGCTGGAACTCATCATGGCCATGTTCGAGCAGTATCGTACAGCGGTGGGGGGAGCCGATAGTTTCGAGACCTTTTTGGGTTGGTATGCAACTGCCATGCGCGATTTTAATGATGTGGATGCTGCGCTTGCACCGGGAAAAATCGTATTCAGTGATTTGCGAAATATCCGTGAAATTGAGAATTGGGATCCTGAAGCATGGAGCTTTAACCGAAATCCATTGTCAGAGACTCAGGAAGATTTCTTGCGATTCTGGAAGCAATTGGGATCCTTGTATCATGCTTTTTCAGCTTGGCAAGACGAGCAGGCGTGCTGGACCTATACGCGGGCCACGCGTTTTCTCTCCGAAAATCCGGCGGCAATGAAAAACGAGGAAGTAATAGATTGTATTTATTTCGCGGGAATTGCCGGTTACTCGGCCGCAGAGCGGAAGTTGATTCGCACAGCTTCTGAGTTGTGGAAGGTCGAACTGGTTTGGGATCTTGACCGATATTATTTTCAGAACGAGGTTCATGAAGCAGGATTTCATGCGCGTGAATGGAAGGAGAAAGTAAGTCCTTCATCGATAGTCGATAGAATTGTGAATCACCCATTCGAAGCGACTATTGTAAAGTGTAGCACCTCTATCGCTCAGGTAATACGTGCTTCTGAAATGTTGGAGCGACTGTCTGAAGAAGAACTCGATAATACATGTGTCGTTATTAATGATGAAGGGGCACTTGAACCATTCCTTTCAGCACTTGCAGATGTGAAGGGAGAGGTGAATTTGGCCATTGGAAAACCCTTGGCACAAACCAACGTGTCGCGTATAGTTGAAGATATATTTCTGGTACGAAGTCATCATGTGCGAAAGGGAAAAATCTACCACAAGCACTTTATGCAATGGCTGCAGTTGATTCGAGCCAGTGGTTTCGCCAATGAAGCGTGTGATGCCATTCGCTCGGAAATACTCGATTTGAACATCGCTCAAATCACGCAAGACCATCTTGAAAAATGGAGTAATCTGCATGAACCATTTCATGTTTTGTTTGAAGTATTCAAACTGGATGCTACTCCGCAACAATCATTGCTGGCAGCGTATTCTTTTTTAAGTCAACATAATGCGACCGATGAGTTCTCTGTGGTTGCGCGACAGAAAATGCTTGGTGTTCTGGAAGAACTCATGGACTTGCTTCGTCGATATGAATATTTGAATGACGATCATCTGCTGCTGAGACTTTATCAGCTCGTGATAGCACGCATGAAAATGCAATATACAGGCGAGCCCATTGAAGGTCTTCAGTTGCTGAGCTTGTCGGAAACACGTGCTCTCGATTTCAAGCGTATTTTCTTTTTAGGTGCAAACGAAGATTATTTCCCGGGCGAACGATTCAGTCAGTCGTTTATACCATTTGATTTACGCAATCATTACAAGTTGGCGATGCCTGAAGACCTCGAAGCAATACACTCCTATACCTATCATCGTTTATTGCAGGAGGTTCAAGAGGTTTGCTTCTTTTATTCTACAGAGGTGGCCGATTTCAAAAGCGCGGAGCCTAGTCGCTACATAATTCAGCTTATTGCCGAATTGAAGGAGCAGAACCCTGATCTTACGCTGCGCGAAGAGGTTGTGAGCACGCCCGAGGTCATTCGGTTTAAGGAGGGTGTGGCGTCGTCTGACTTTATTCGAGAACGAATTGGGGCCATCCTGGAGGCGGGTATTTCTCCTTCAGCGCTCAACAAGTTGATAAGTTGTCCGCTCGATTTCTATTATCGATATATCGCTAGGCTTGGTGAAGAAAAGGAAGTCGATGAGAGTATGTCGAGCAGCAAATTTGGAGAGATCGTGCATCGGGTGCTCGAAGATTTTTATAAGCCATTCATAGGCTCTTTTCCAAATGCAAGTGACTTTGCCAAACTAAAAAACAGTCTAACTGATCGTGCTATGCAAGTTGCAGCAACGATCTATGGAGGTCGCAATTTGGAGCAGGGAATTGATCATTTGTCTATGCGTATCGCGATTGACATGCTACATAAGTATATCGATGCGGAACTCGGCCGAGCACTAGATACAGATGGTACACCGAAATCGCGTGAACTCAAATTTGTAGAAGATGGCGTTGCGC
>JAIYBR010000293.1 GCA_027488435.1 Flavobacteriales bacterium | reverse complement strand
ATTCATGACTACATCCATTATCTGTGGCGAAGGGAGCGTAATGGTGAGCACGCTGTCATTCACTACAATGTCATTGGAATCCAGTAAGCTTAGATTATAGCCGGCGTATACTTTTGCCGATGCCATCAATACCAACTTAGTATCCGTTGTACTATTGGCTCCAAAATAGTTTAACAAGGCATCTGTATTTGATACCTCCTTTCTAAGGGAGTCAACCACTATCTGGTCGAAGTAACACACGGAATATAACTCAGCAATACTCTTGATTTCCTTCACAATTAGCGGTGTTTCAAGGATGTAGGCTTTCTTCGATTCAAAGGGATTAGAAAGCAGATTGTTTTTTACTAATGCGTAGTATCCTAGTGCTGCAGCAGACAAGAGAATGATGATATAGAGCGTGGCTTTTATAATTATTTTGTTCATGGGTGTGACGTTTTTAGTAGAAATCAATTGTTACTTCAGTAAAGCCAGATGAACGTAGGAAGGATTTTAGAAATAGTGTCGCATTCTTTTCCGCCTCTTTCAAAATTCCTATATCTGGTAGGGCCTTGTTTATACTTTCTTCACCGAGTCTGAGCAATGCATCCTTTTCGCTATTGCTGAAATCGCTTCTGAAAAAGCCAGTTTCCTTGTACTCTTCTTTGATGTTATTGTGGTCGATTTTGACGTATATAATTTCAGCTTTTGGCATTTTCAAACTGACAGTTTTATCGGTTACCTGGATGTCTTCCTTTTTCAGTTTGCTGAAATCAATTCCCGCCTTAATAGTTGCTTCACATGAGAATAGAATTTTTCTGTTACCGATTTTATACCAAGTCAAGTCATCGGTTCCTGAGATAACTTTAGACACCTTGTACTCGACGGTCCCCAATTGATTAAGGTCTTTTATTTTGATTACTTTATCAAGCGGTTCTATCTCCTTACTGGGTTTATTGCATGATTGCAAACCGAGCAATTGAGCACACAACAATGGAAATAGGAAATAAATTTGGCGGATTGTTTTTTTTGTTTTCATTGAATTACTAATTGTTGCAAGTATGTCGATTTATTATCGATAGATTGTGTTCTTCAAGTCAAATATATTGTGAAGAAGTAGGCTTTTCCATTTTTGTTGGTAATTCATAAGAATTGTATGCCGTCCATTGCATTCACTCTAACAGAGTTCATTTGAGGATGCATTCACGTTTCAGGTATAGCCCTGTATTGAAGTTAGGTTGAGGAATATGGATAGAATTTGGTGGCTGTAAGTTTTGCTTTAATTTTGCTTACACATTAAAAATAATAACATGGCAGAAATTAAAATCAGCGGCAGAATGAAAGTGAAGACCTTTCAAGCCGATTTCATTGAGAAGTTCCCTTACATTGTACCTACCATGCGCATGAGCGACGGATCAGGAATCAGCAATGACATTACACTCGCCGCGGCACGAGTAAAGGCAAGAGGCGAATACGAGCCATCGGGTGAAGAGGAGTTGTCTGTAAATGGCAATCTTACTGTGGGTTCTTTCGAGAAGAGATTTAAAGAAGCTTTTGGCATCGATTGCGAAATTTGCTACGAATCGCCCGGAGGTCGCTTGACCAAGACAAATGAGGCTCAGAATGGCGAAACATTGGCTAGCCTGAATGCCGAGCTGCAGAGCAAGGGTTGTCAGAAGATTGTGCTTTAATGCTTCGCGCACGAAGACCACAAAATTCTTCAGAACTTTCACACGGTGCTTTTCAGTATTAAACGCCGAAAATGTGATATAAAACAAAAAGAGGTTGCCACTTGGCAACCTCTTTTGTATCCGATGAATTCAAATAAAATGATTGAAAACTGAGGGGTTCTCAAAGTTATGTTAAAACCGGGGTCAATTTTTTGTTTCGTTTTTCACCCCATCATCCGTAACGACGAACTCAATGCGTCGATTCAATGATTTTCCCTCTTCGCTTGTGTTTTCAGCCATAGGGTTTGAAGCCCCGAGACCTTTGGTTTTCATACGCGATGATTCGATCCCTTTCTGCGTGAGGTATTTCTTAACTGCTTCTGCACGCTTAACTGAGAGTTTTTCATTATGCTTTTCATTGCCTTCGTTGCTTGTATGGCCAACGATTTCAATTTTCAGCGCAGGAATCTCAGTCATCAATTCAAGTGCTTCTGTCAAGATTGAGTCGGATTGAGGCAGAATCTCATCGCTATCAAACTTGAAGAGAATGTTGTGGAAATTGATGGATCGTTTCTCCGTGTTTTCGCCCGCCGCAATATCTGCTTTGAGGTCTTCAATAGGGGTGAGTGGCGCAGCTGGTGGAGCTGCAATCTCAACCGGCTTGGCTATTTCCGCAGCAATGGGCGCTTGTACAGGTGGCTGTGTAAGAAACCACGCAGCAACTCCGCAACCCAAGATGGCCGCACCAATCAGCGGTACAAGAAGGGACGACTTCTTTGCAGGAGCTTTTAGGCTAGCTGCCAGAGTAGGGTTGAGAATTTCAAGATGATAATGACCTCTGTTAAAACCATCCTGTTTTTCTACCTGCACAACACGAACACCATATTGAGCTACATGATTGATCAGGTTTTGAAGGTCATGCTCTTTCGTCACAGTATCTGTTGACTCCCACGATCGAGAAACTAAAACCTCAACTCCATCCGAGGTTTGGAAGGTCTCTCCGCTATCAACGAAATGGGATGCCGATACATCGAGCCCTTGTGCCTGACATTCGTTTCTGATCGAACCCGGTTGAACAACACCATAAGGACGGTCCGTATAAGGGGCGAATAACGATTTGTAGTTTTTGGGTGCCGACGGATTTATAGAATCCGGCAACATTTCCTTTAATTCAGCGAACGTAATCGATGGGTAGATTTCGAAAATAGCGGCTACAGTTCCTAAGGCCGTTCTATTCATGGCCTTTCCCGATACCTGCACCACGCCTTGTTTGAGTTGAGCTATTTCAGCGCTCGATAATCGGCTTATTGTTTTGATCATGCAAGTTAGATTTTAACGGAAGAAATGGTATTGAAAAACTCCACGATAGCATTCTTCATACTGTCGCTGAAGCCTGATGAATCTTTCATTTCGAGAAGATTACCGTTGTACTCGAATCGCACCTGATCATTTCTCAGGCGAACGAAAAGGCAAGTTCGTGTTCTTGAGATGGGCGTTTTGGTGGCCACCGTCAAGAAGCGCGGAGTGAAATTAATAACGATTTTATCTCCAAAGCGAGTATTAGCCCAATCGTAAACATCCTGCATGGTTGCAATAACGTTTGCCGGATACTTGTTTTCTTCCATCATACGTGTAAAGGCATCCATACTGGTGTAGCGAGTTTTTCCGCCCACTACGATGAAGTCTTCCAGGTCATCTTCTACATCCACGACTAATTCTCCTTCCATTTCCTGGACTTCGAAGAGCATACGCGCTACAGCTTTCTCCATCGGTATGTCGAGCGCTTCAGCAAGTGTGAGGATATTGGAAATTTCGTCTTCAGAAATTACACCATCGGCCAGGGTGGTTGCAATGGCTGCCTCGAATACACGTGGCTTGTGCTCGTCAGGGATTTTCTCAGCATTCTGATAAAGCATCTCGGAGAGTTGATCATCATTCAGCAAGCTGGCCATTGAAACCGCCTGTCCAATAGAAGCTGCAAGACCCGGAATTTCCGAATCCTCTTCCAATTCCTTCATGAGTTGTTTTTCAGCTTCACCGGCCTCACCGTCCGACAACATGGCCACCGCAATGATGGCTCCTATTTCATTAATGTACTCTTTCATTTGATTGTTTTTTACCAGAATTTAAACCATTTTTTCTTGCTTGCTTTCTTGCGAGCAGCTCTTGCTTTTGCCATACGAGCAGCCAACTCTTTCCCTTTCCGGGTTCTCTGATCAAGTCGACCATCGGCTCTTCGCTTAGCCCTAATTCTTCTTGTTCTTTTTGCCATTGAATTTATATTGATGTGGTTAGTAGACGTTGAATTGAACGCGTTACCCTCGAACGCTTTTTATGTAACCCTTCACACGCTCAATATCGCGTTTTACGGATTCTATTTGGTTAACAATGGAATTGATCGCATTGATTTTGCTTTGACGATACGATCTCTTCGAATTCTGATCTTTTGTTCCTTTAATGAGATTCGAATAATACTCGCTTTTCGACCGTTTATCCTCTCTCAAGCGATCTAGATTTTTTCGATAACCTTCGATTTGCACTCGGTAGCTGGCAATCGAGTTTCGCTGACTTTGTGTAAGTGCCATAGTTGGATTGAGTTACATTGTATTAGGTTCGCTGCGGGTGAAATAGATGAACTAATTGATGAAATAGCCTGTCTCTTCAAAGCAAATATAAGCTGCTTATGTGAGTGCACAAATTATTTTTTACGCTATAGAGAGGTCGTCATGCTTAGAGATTGTTATTTCAATTTCATGATGGTTTTCATGAATGTAATCGGAGCGAAAAAATGAGCGTTTAAACTTACACATCTATTCAAACCTATATTTGGTTCTTTTCCTCCCGATTTTTTTGACGAAGTCGCAGCATCTTTTTTCAATTCCTATTAATCTTTTTTCATCTCCATGAAATAATTGAAAAGGACTTTTAGTTCAAGCATTCAGAAGTTCTTTCCTCCATTTTATTAAACCTTATCGATCATGAAAAAATGCATAGTTATTCTGTGCGTTCTTGTCACGCCTGCATTTGCACAAGAGCCAAACAACGATGGTTTTCTGAGTTTCTTTCTGCGCTTCGACGATCGCGAATCCAAACTTTCCGCGTTCGAAGAAGATAAATTACTGGACTATGTCTATGATCTGTTTTTATCGGAGAGTGTAATTATCGAGTTGCGTCGTGAGGGCAATTCATTTGCTCATGATGAACTTACTGCTCAGCGCTACAACTACTTCTCGGAAATGTGCAGTGAATATCAGCTTTCTGAAAGCACAACCAGCATTCGTATCGTGAATAGCCGATTCGAAGAGGATGTGCAGGCACACGCAAGAATTATTTACCGCGATCCGAACATTCAAAAAAAGGTAGCAAGGAAGGAAGTTGTTTTTACTCATCCCAACGGTTGGAGAGCGCAGTGCTTTGATTCCGACGCTGCTTTTTTGAAAGGTGCTCAAGTTCGCATCCTCCGCTCGCCGGAAGAGCTCAACCAACTGAACTTGCTTACGGTCGACGAGATGGGCGATAGGCTGGAAGTATTGGCAGTTGTGGCCTTGACCTTGGCGCGTGACACCGTATTTCCCTCTCCCGTCAAGTTCCATATTCCGCTTCACGGAATGGCAGAGGTGGGATGCATGGAATACGCGCTAATGAGCAATGACGAGTACTCTTTTCCAGTTAACGGAGGTAAAGCTTCGGTTAAACGGGAAGACGGCCTGATGCTCTGGAAACTCGATACCGACCGATCCGGTGTCTATGTCATTGCCCGAAAAGCACCCGACTCTCAAGTAATCAAGTTTGTAGCACCCTATGGCTACGCCATTTTGAGTGGATATGCGACTTCAAGCAGTCCCTATATGTCGGTAAAGGCTGCCGTATCCGATAACCAGCTCTCAGCTTCTTTTCACAATATGCCTGAAATAGAGCATGTGACTTGTGAATTCACACTGATTGATTTGCAAGGGAATTTGTGCACCATTGCGGCTGTGCCCGCCAAGATGCTCATGAATGAGAGCTTCCTCTCTTTTTTGCGCAAGAAAGATCCTGTTTTGCCGGAAAATTTAGTTGCACAGAAAGGATTAAATCATTAAAAATTAAAAATATGAATATAAGAATCATTTTTTCGATTTTGTTGGTGCATGTTGGACTGCAATCACACAGTCAAACCAACATGCCTTGCGTACGGGAAATTTCATTCGAGGAAGTCGCTGCCCGTTTTAATACGCACAATGATAAACGCGCTCCGATGACATTCCTCTCCGGATTCTCTGTAGAGGGCGATGCAAAGTCGTTGACGAAGAATCCTATGCAGGTCATGTTTAATCCAATTGCCAACGTGCAGCGGGCAGACTGTGAACTTATGCGCTGGGATCCTGTTACCCGAGTGTGGGCTAAGTTTTCCGGAAATCAATTGAAAAAATCAAGCGAAGGAAGCAAGATGTTTTGGTCAGCCGGTATCGATCAAAGCGGAATTTTTGCGCTGATGAAGGAAATACCGTTGCATGGCGAAACCAACCTTCATTTACCGGAAGGATTGACATCGGAAGAGTGGCGATATGTCCAGCCGAATCTGGGTGTTGTTTGTGAGAGTTATTCGCATTGCCAAACTCTTTTAATTCCACTGCCTGCTTTGTCACCGATGGCTCAAATTACCATGAAGCTTCGAAAGGTAGGTGGTACAGTTGAAACCATTTCACATATGCCGATGGGAGTCTTAGTAGGTGATTTTTGGAAAAAACCGGATGCTGTCAACCAAACCTGGGACATTTCATTTGCTTCTGTTAAATAATTCAATTCATTTATATTAATTTAAATTATAATCGTATGAGAAACTTGAAAATTATTTTTTTGGGAGTCGTCATGGGGTTGGCCACTTCCGTTGCATTTGCTTATGCTGCGCATGTTGATATTGGTGAAGCGCTGAAACGAAATATAATTCGATGTCAGGCCGTGAAAGCGGGTTCAGGAATCGATTTAACCGTTTCCAATTTATTGCATGATTCTGTATATCTCGAGATTGGATCGGGGTGGATTTTCCCTACGGCCGATCCTTCTATGCAGCCTCAGGTCGTTTCAAGGTCACACATGATTTGTCTTTCTGAAGGCGAAGAACGAAGAGCGCGTTTGCTGACGCTGTGCGGAAATGCTCCTGGGAGGGTTGTACCGATGGGGTATGCCAATTTTCTGAAACCCGCACTCGGCAAGTCGGAAATGGTGGCGATGCTCCGCGAGTTAGAGCCGTATAAGCTCGATCGGAAGAATATTGCACAAAGCATAGTGTGGCATTATACCAATGGACACTCCATGGCCAACTTTCATCCGGGCAATTCAAACATGGAGGAGTATCTAACGGCAATGCACGTTTTCCAGGTCAATGAACCGAGTGTGGTCGATCCCGGTTATCGGATACGCTATCGTGAATCTACCAATCAGGACGCTGCTGTTTTTAGCGGAGCATCAGAGGAGATAGAAGGACACGTAAGTTTCAAGGTCAATGAAACAACCAATTGCTTGGTCGCCTTGCTCGACCAACAGGGTAAAGTGCTAAAGCCATTGAAATACGTCAACGAGCAGCAACCGGGCGAGTTTGAATTGTCCTTCAACAGCTACGTGTTCGACCTTCCCAAAGGCAACTACAGTGTGGCCGTGCTCGATAAAAACGGAATGACATTAGGGGAACTGCCTGTGGAGATCTAAATGCGCGGAGGATTTCCTGCATTGAGCCATGGTCATCCGTTTTTTATTAGCGACACTAAGTCGTACATGCGGTTGATTTTTTGATAGCTGTATTTCGGACCAATGCATGGAATCGAATAAATTCTGTCTTGAAAAACGAAGATTGTATATCATTGCAATTCATAACTAAACTGTCGATAGTATGAACTACAAGTTTTCTCTTTTTTGCATTTCGATGATGCTGTTGCCTATTGTTTCGTTTACCCAAACAAAAACCTATCAGGGAGCATGGTTCGAAGTGAAATACCCACAGGGTTTTACAGCTCATGGTTCCATTCCTTCTGAAACCTCTGATGGCTTCGACAGCGCACTATTTACTTCGCCCGATGGGTTAGTTTCTTTTTATGTATATTCTCCGCAATGGTCAGGTGTTGCAAAAGATATTGCCTTGCAACCTAATGAGAAGATGGCCAGCACGAAAGCGGATAATTCAGGCGCAAAATCATTGGAATGGTGGACAATTGTTGCTCTTGACCAGAGTTACACCCGAAGTTATCAGAAGACAGTTGATATGACTTCAAATACTATGAGCGTCATAGGATTAAGGTATAAGAACCAAGCGGCATATGACAGATACAAGAAACAATACATCGCATTTAAGTCTTCCTTGAAGCAGTTCGCCGATTAGTTAACCGTTTTGGTTGCTCGAAAGGAATGCAATCAATAGATAGCATTGTATTCTATCAACCCTTTACTGGTTATACCGAACGTTAAATACACAGACGCAGCGGCCACCGCCATTCTCACGCTCCTGTGAAGTAGTTATGAGCCAATGCCCATCTTCGCTGATGTCCATTCCCACGGGATAGCTATCTACGCTGCAACTGGCAACTACCGAGAGGTCTGATGCTCTAACCACAATAACCTTACTATCGTTGTTGGCCGCAGCGAAAATATACTTGCTTGTTGGGTCCAGCACAATCGTTCGAACACCTTCGCCCACATCTACTGTTTGAATAGCCGTTAGTGGTGTGTTCAACCCATCATGCTCAATGTAATACTGAAGATCAGACAGCCTTATTTTCTGTATATATCCTCCTTTGTTGGTGCTCCAATAAAGCTCTTCATTATTGCAGATGATGTGTCGGATATTTGACTTGAGTCCGGTCACGGTGCCCACATAGTTGTTAGTGGCAAGGTCAATTACAGCAATACCGTTGCCCCCCATCTTGGCAACAAAAAGGTATTTGCCTTCCGGAGAAAATACGGTTCCCCGTAAGCAATTGTCGCAGTTGCTGTCTCTGTTTACCTCAGATTGATTGAATTTATTGGCTGGTTTACGATCGATCACAATGGTTTTGATATAACTGAAGTCTGCCGGGTTTGACGAGGAGGTATTGATAAGCGTAACGGAATTGTCCCCCCAGTTGGTAATAGCGATTGTTTTGCTATCGGGTGAGCAGCTTATCATTTTAGGCAATGGAGCTGTGGGCATTACACGCACGATTTGATCTGTGTCTGTATCGATTATGCAAACCGCGGAAGGCGATACGGCATTTTTGTCGAATGATCTCCGGTAATAGGTAACCCAGAGAAATTTACCGTTGTGACTGAAGCAGCTTTCAACCGGTTTGCCGTGGAAGTGATTTACCTGACGAATTTCTTTTGGGAAGTCAAAGCCTTGTAAATCGCCCTCATTGAATAAGTGCTGATTTGATTCATTGAACGAATGATGTATAGTGGCTATCGGAATGAAATCATACAGCGTATATACCCGGGTCGTTTGGTCTTCCAGCGCATGTATATAAAACTTTTTCTTCCTGTCGAGAATATTGACCGATTTCGGTGACACAATATGTTTATCATATACATCGGTGCGAGAAGTGGGTTTGGGGTTGAAGGCTTGGAACCTATGCGATAATGTCAATTCTACTTCACTGTTCGCCGGTTCTGAGCAGGTGCCGATTGGAAAGCGTGTTTGCGAATAAGAGCTCGAAGAAAATGCAGCAGAGAGAATCACAAGGCATATTGTCTGAACAACATACACGGTTTTTAGGCATTCCATAAAGAACTATTTGATCTTTTGATTTGGGTAGTAAGTTGATTTTAGGCGGCCGCAACCGATAAAGTACTTTTTGTAATACGCTTCTTGTAGTGAACTGATAATAACTCCTTTATGAACGGTGGCGTGTACAAACATGTCATTTTGGAGGTACAAACCTACATGCGATATCCGACTCTTATTTATTTTGAAAAAAACTAAATCACCTTCTTTCACAGAATCGACCTCGATAGGGTCGCATGCACTATACATATGAGAAGCATCACCACCAAAAATGGCCCCTGTAACGGATTTGTGGATGTTTGAAACGAGATGTGTGCAATCGGTACCTTGCTTTGTGCCGCTTCCGGCTCGATAGCGAACACCCATCCAATCCAACATCGAGCAATAAAAACGAGGGTTCTGGATTTTGTGTAATGCAATACCTTGTTGGCTGAATTCCTTGAAATCATTGGTGTCGCACTGGCTAGCTACTTCGGCTGTGTGCGTAGTGTCTCGCAGTTGTGCGACCAATAGCGTTGTGTTGAAAAACAGTGCAATGAAGGTCGCCGTTATTCTCAGAATTAAAGGTGATTTCATAACTCGTAAAATTAGTGCTTTGTTTGGCTTCAGCATATACATAGGAAAAAGGAGTTTATTCCCCTTGTTTTCCTAAGTAGCTATATATGAGCGATTTGACAAAGGTTTCACGAAATCGTGGGTGTCTGCGATGTTGACATTTTGTTAATCTGAACATGTGTGACTACATTCGCGCCGACTATTTTCTGTATTAATGCCAAAATTCTTTTCAACAAGATATTTGTTTGGAACACTTGTATTGTGTTGCTTAGCCATCGCGATGTCGTTTACCAAAGTGAGCAGTTCCATTGAAACTGAACATGCGATAACAGGCGATTCTATAGCTTTAGTGTCGACAACTGACAAGACATCTGAACCGTTTGTTACTCTTTTCGATACCGCCAATGTTTTCACCGCACATTGGAACAACGAGAATTTATTTCCATACAGTTACCCGCAAAAATCTTTTATACCCGATTCTGTTTATTTCGTGTTGTGTGATTCTGAAACTCAGTTCTGTGCTCCCCGAAACGGTGGCATTAATTCGCCTTTCGGTCCGCGGTCGGGGGTCATGCACAAAGGTCTGGACATATATTTAGAAAAAGGAGATGCGGTGAAGGCTGCATTGCCCGGCAAGGTTCGATATGCTCAATTTAACAACGGGGGATATGGCAATTTGGTAGTAATCAGACATGCCAATGGCTTGGAAACTTACTATGCTCATTTGACCAACATTAAGGTTGAACCAAATGAATGGGTTGAGTCGGGTGAAGTGATAGGAACCGGAGGTAACACGGGAGCAGAGTGGACCGGCGATCACCTGCACTTTGAAATGCGCTACCGCGATTTGGCATTTGATCCGCTACTCGCCATCGATTGGAAGAAAAAAGAGCTCAAAACAGATACACTGGTCATCTATAAAAAGTATCTGCACATTTCAGAAGGAGTTAAGTCTTCGAACCAGGTTTCTAAAACATCTAGTGCGGCCAAGTCTGCTAGCTATCATACTGTAAAGCGCGGAGAAACACTTTCATACATTGCTCGTCTGCACAATAAGAGTTTGTTAGAGTTGAGAAAGTTGAACCATATCGGGACCGATTCAAAAATTTCTATTGGTCAGCGCATCCTCCTCAATTAGTGAAGTAGTTCTTGGTGTATCGTCCAGGCGAGTTCCTTCATAAACGGAAATCCAATAGTTGAATACTCGTATTTACCGGAGCCAAACTTATTTGAAGCATTGGTATATATTGTTGCACTTAGGAAGTATTCCACCCCCGAAACAGGATCCTTCACATAGGCGATGTCAGTCATAAAGCCATAAGCTAGTCCAACTATGTTACATACTTCAATGGTTGTATTGCGACTTTTATTCTCATTTCCAAAGAATAGGTAGTTGGTGTAATTGTCGTGAAAATCTGGGTTGTTAGCAATTTTCTTGTTACGTGACTCTCTGGGGCGTATGGTTAAAGACTCCAGGATGAATGAACGGCTTGCTTCCGAGATCGCATACGAAAATGGCTGACTTTCCGGATAAATGAGTTCCATCAACATTGCGTGCATGTTGCTTAGTGGAAGTGAATTCGAGTGTGAGAAATCTTTTGGCTCATGCACTGTTTTTCCATTGATAATTTGCGACTTACCAACCGTCATACGTGGCATGGGTTGAACATATGGGCTATTGAAAAATGCAGCGGGTTGTGTGTAGAGAGTGTCACCCTGTTCAGATAGAAAATATAGTTGATTAGTATATCGATTCTCGGTGCTGTCGCAGTTACTGAAACGATGCCTGATACGCGCATAAGGCATATTCAATTCGTTCAGGCGATGACTGAAATATTCCGCCCCTACAAATTCATACAGGCGACTATAGGAAGGGTTATCGCTAACAACGAGCGCCTTCTCGATAAATTCGGCGATAGAAGGAATGGAATCGTTCGTATACGCATCATGAACGAGCGGTGTTTGACAACTGTGCGAGTTGTCGTAGGCGACTCTGGTATGGATATCAATATTCAATGCTTTCAGCATTTCAATTTTCTCCATAGCAAAGATGGACGCAGGCAATTTGACAACACTCGCAGGATAGAAATACGCAGTATCATCAGCTCGGTAATAGGATGTGTTGAAAGTACGTTCGCCAAATTGATTCGTATTGACTTGGGTTAGAATTATCTGAGGCTTGAACTTGTTGGGTTGGGATGCAACTTCACGAAGAATCGGCTTCTGCAAGAGCAAACTATCGATGATAATCGCTTGTTGACCGCTTACAGAGAGTCCAATCAAGTAAAGTGCACAATACCAAGTTAAGCGCATAGGCTGGTTATTTTTTTGGAAGCACCCAATACAAGATAAAACCGATAGCAATGATGCCAATACCAATGACCGTTTCTTGAAATTTTTGGCTAAGCAGGAAGTACATGAACCAACAATTGGCACCAATAAATAGAATAGGCGTTAGCGGGTAGCCCCACGTGCGATAGGGGCGAGTCAAATTAGGATTGCTCTTCCTCAGCACCATAACACCGGCTACAGTTAGGGTAGAGAAGAGGGTCATGGCAAATGTGGTATATGTAATGACGGTATCGAAAGTGCCTGTAAGCGCAATCAAGATGGCTAAAAAAGCTTGGATGGCCATGCTCAGTCTGGGCACTTCCTCGTTGGTTTGTTTACCCAGAATCTTCAGAACAGGGTAATCGCGCGCAATGGATTGAATCACTCGCGGGCCTGCTATGACCATGCTCGAAATTGAACTGACCAGAAACAGGCAAATAGTTAAGCAAAGTAGTTTGCCGATGTGCCCCCCGAATAGTGCTTCTGCGGCTATGAATCCAATCTCTTTCTGCTGCATGGCGTGAGGATCGACCATAAGGTCGTTAATGGGGGAAGACTTCAAGAATACCACGTTTAGCAACACATACAAGAGCATCACGAGAAGGGTGCCCAGAATGATTGATAGCGGAATATTTCGTTGCGGTGCATGTACTTCCGAAGAGATATATGCTGTCGCATTCCACCCCGAATAAGCAAACGAAACATACACAAGGCCAATGGCGAAGCTGCTACTAGCGATTCCACTCCAGGTTGCTCCGCTGGGCGCAAAGGATATGGGTTGAGCTCCCATCCAAAAACCGGCGATAATGAATAGTACAATCAGCACGACTTTCAATAAGGTAAAAATCTTCTGGAAGCGACCACTGGCGCTGTGATTAATTCCATTAATCGCGGTAATTGAAACAATAAGAGGAATTGCAACTGCCAGCTCATTCATTTGAGGGAATACTTGTCGGAAATAGGCCGCAAACAACATTGCATTTAAGGCTATTGGTGCTGCAAATCCTATGGTCGTGCTCAACCATCCCGACATGAAACCCAGGCACGGATGGAAAATGCGCGACAAAAACAGATATTCTCCTCCTGAGTTGGGGAGTGCAGATCCCAGCTCGCTATAGGCGAACGCTCCGCATAACGCAATTAGACCTCCAATTACCCACAGGGCGATGATAGTAGCGACGTCCTTGATGTCGATAAGCTGATAACCCAGGCTAACGAAAATACCTGTACCTATCATGTTGGCGACAACGATAGAAGTGGCGGAGCCTAGCGAGTATTTGGAAGTGGTGGAATGACTCATCTTTCAATTTTATAGGTGAACATTTGGTTTTGATTGCCAGAGCCCCAATGATATCCAAGCGAAAAGTCGAGCGAGCCCTTGTAATAGGTTGAATCGTGATAGGCACGATTCAAATCTTGTTGAAAAAGATTTTCGGAAAAATCTTTCACGGGTTTTTCATAACGGCCGAATAGATTGACTTTCCAGATGGATTGATCAAGAAAGTGCAATGGAATTCCGGTGTCATCCTGAACTAAGGATATACTTCTATCCAAAACGAAGTTTCGGATATCCTGGAATAGCTCATAATGCATCAAATAGGAGGCGGATTTCACAAAGGTGTTACAAGCCGCCGGGATAATCGTGCTAAGGTATTTTTTGATTTCCGGGCGACTGCTAAACCCCTTGTCGGAAATGTCTGCAGAAAGGTAGGTCAGTTTTTTTTTTTTTTTTTTAGCGACATCCTTCAGTCGAATGGTTACACCTCGGTGATTGCCTGTCGACGCTAAAATGGCAATGCCTAAGGTATCTACATTGAAAAAGTCAATTGCGATTATTTCATGACCGGTCTTGGCAGCTGCCCAAATCAGAATCGGCAACATGCCATCCACTCGGTTGTCGTGGTGGATGTCTGTGATCATGTTTTTCGTGATAAAGTAGCTTTTGCTATATATGTCACGTAGCACCATGTCTACATCTGTCAAGTAGTTCCTTAAGGTGGTGTCTGTGGCGTCGGTTAGATTTGGAAAGGAACCTACCTCTTCGCGTGCCACCATGAAATACTCGTTGGCGTTGGGCATCAACCAATGCAGATGGATGAAATCTCCACCGGAAAAGGGATAGAATGCAAAAGCGCTATCAGATAGTTGTGCATCCTTTAGATTGGACTTATGCCACAGCGACATCTTTTCCAAGCGGTTTTCACGCATATGGTTGTATTTGATGGTCGTTTCCTTTGCAAACGTGGCCAGGGACGCATAATTCCATGAAGGGTGCGGGTAGTTGGCGGTGGTGTCCATTCCTGCAATGAGCAGAGCGCTGCGGGTTAAGTTTGAGTCAATGGAGATACCCCTTTTTTCTAACAACAGTGTATCTTTTTGGACCGGAGTGGGTTGAGGTGAAACGGTAGTTTGCTCTGCGCAACTGAATAAGACTAGCACAAGGCACGCCAACATACACAGGTAATTCCAATTACGCATAGGCCGTGTTTTAGGTGAGTAATTTTATGGTAAAGTAAAATGGCAACGAACTTAGCCCCTTGCTTGCAACTTACAATTTGAAACAACACGGTGTTAGTAATGGATATAAGTCCACACGTCCATTCGGACTACAACTGCATTGATTGGGCTGCTGTTTTATTCTATAGCTAAGATGCGTTTTTTCGTGCAACTAAAATGCTCGAAGGGTCGGAATAGCCGAAGCGAAAGTTGATGGGAGTTGCAGATAGTTTGAATTGCTTGGCGTATTCGGCCTGGTAGAATTGTTTGAAAACGGCAATCGGATGAGTGTATTCGCCAAACAAACGGCTACTCCAAGTTGCATTCTGGAAAAAAGAGTAGGGAATACCGGTATCATCTTGAACGATGGACCTACTCACATCTAGTAAGTTTTTTCGAATGACACTGTATTTATCTTCATGCAAACAATACGATGCGGATTTAATTAAGGTTGAGGTTGACTGCAATGATTGTATGAAATTGCCTAAGGCGGCATAATTCTCAAATCCTTTGTTTGAAATATCGAGCGAGAAATAGTTTAATCTACGAATTACATGTTCGCCAGGTTGCAAAAATTCTATTTGCAGTCCAACGGCGTTTTTCTGCGAGCATTCAGTGACCATACCTTCATCATTGAGCATGATAGGTTTTACTTGTTGAACAAACAGGTCCAAACGAGCCATATAGAATAGAAGAACGGGAAGAACGCCGTCCACGTCTTGCTTGTTCATGGATGAGGCCATGCGCTTTGTAATGAAGAAACTCAGTTTCATTTGATCCGACAGCGCCGATTGTATACCGAACAATTTGCTGATCAATGAATCTTGATTGATTTCAGTCCAGTCAGGTATTTGGCCTATTGGCTCTAGTCCGAACAAGTTGTACTCCAATGCGTCGGGAAAGACAGTGTAGGCATAAATTATATCAGGACCGCTGAATGGATAGAGCACCGTAGTTGAATTGTAAACGGTATCTGATATTTCAGTATTCCTCCAGGTCTCGATTGGGGCTAATTTGTTGGCGCGAAATTCTTCGAAGGCCTTGTTCGAAGCGGAGCGAAATTTCAGATAAGTTTCGTTGTTTTTGTAGCTCCCGGTATCCAATCCAGCAATGAGTCGGGCGTAATTGTTTACGTGGTGGTTCAGTTTTATTTCTATCGCAGGTTGCGCAACGGGTGGCTCCACCACCACTGGAGGCTTGCTTGGCGGTTGGTTCGTTTGAGAATTGCAACTACAGAACACCCCAATCGATATAAGCGCACATGCGCGAACAGCATTAAGTACGATTGAGCGAGTTGCTTTTTTAATTAAACTTTCGATATGTGTAGACTTCTTCATAGATGGATAAAATTAATGGTAATGGACCTTACGGCAGTGCATTTTTTATCGCTTATCGTTAGTTTGAAAAGGCGAGCTTGCCTTCAATGCTGCGCCTAACGCTCGTATCGAAGCTAAAGGGAGAGTGCTTGATCCTGGCGTGGTCTTGCCGACAGAATAGCTATTTCTCTATATTCGCCACAAACTCATAGAAAATTATGTCATTCCCAAGCGATCTGGAAATTGCCCAGTCATGCAACATGCAGCACATCAATGAAATTGCTGCCAAGCTCAATATCGCAGTTGACGATCTTGAACATTACGGAAAATTCAAAGCGAAACTTCCGCTTTCACTGATTAATCAGGAAGCTATTCAGAAGAACAAGCTCATTCTTGTATCCGCCATCACTCCCACACCGGCGGGCGAGGGAAAGACAACAACATCTATTGGCCTCACGGAAGGCCTCAACAAGATTGGTAAAAAGGCGACTGTGGTTCTCAGAGAACCTTCTCTGGGACCTGTGTTTGGAATAAAGGGCGGTGCAGCCGGCGGCGGTTATGCGCAAGTCGTACCCATGGAAGACATCAATCTTCATTTCACAGGCGATTTCAGCGCTATTGAAAAGGCCAATAACCTGTTGGCTGCCCTTATCGACAACAACATCCAGAATAAGCAGAACAACTTGGGCATAGATCCCCGTCAGGTATATTGGAAGCGAGTGATGGATATGAACGACCGCTCGCTGCGCAACATCACGATTGGTTTGGGAGGAACAGCCAACGGAATGCCCCGTCAAGATGGGTTCAACATTACGCCCGCAAGTGAGGTAATGGCGATCCTCTGCATGGCTAAGAACATAGAAGACCTGAAAGAAAAGCTCGGTAACATTTTTATCGGATTCACATTCGATAAGAAGCCGGTTTATGCTCGCGATTTAAAAGCGCAAGGCGCGATGGCACTTCTGCTGAAAGATGCCATAAAGCCCAATCTCGTTCAAACGCTGGAAGGGAATCCGGCTATTATTCATGGTGGCCCATTTGCCAATATAGCACAGGGAACCAACACCATTATTGCTACTAAGCTGGGACTCTCACTTTCCGATTATGTGGTGACGGAAGCTGGTTTTGGCGCCGACCTTGGCGCCGAGAAATTTATGAATATTAAATGTGGCTATGGCAACATAAAACCCGATGCAATCGTGCTTGTAGCCACGATTCGGGCACTTCGCCACCACGGAGGAGCTAAAAAGGAAGAGTACAATACCGTGTCTATGGATCGGGTAGTGCGTGGTTTTGAAAACCTGGCCAAGCACATAGAGAATTGTAAAAAGTTTGGAGTTAATCCGACTGTGGCAATCAACCATTTCCCAACCGATAGCGATGAAGAATTGCACTATGTGATTAATCAATGTGCAAAGCTCCAGGTAAAGGCTGTAATTGCCCGTGGTTTTTCCATGGGAGGCGATGGCATGAAAGACCTTGCCAGCGCTGTAGTTCAGGAAATTGAGTCGGGCAAGAATGCCTTTAAACCACTGTACGATTGGACAATGCCCGTCAAGGAAAAGATTAATCGTATTGCAAAAGAGATATACGGAGCCGATAGTGTAAATTTCTCGAAGGACGCAGAAAGCGATTTGAAAATCATCGAAAAACTGGGGCTGGCGTCACTGCCCATATGCATGGCAAAGACTCAGAAATCATTTAGTGACGATGAATCCAAAATTGGTCGGCCAACCGGTTTTACGGTTACCGTCAGGGAGTTTGAGTTTGCCGTTGGCGCCGGCTTCATAATACCGATTCTTGGAGACATGATGCGAATGCCCGGATTGCCTCCTATTCCGGCAAGCGAAGGCATGGACATCGATGCCAATGGGGTTATTAGCGGTCTCTCGTAAGCAGTCTAAAAAGCAGTACGTACAATCATCATTGCTCAGTAATTGCAGAGCATTTACATGGGGCATTCTGTAGTTTGCCTTAAAATACTTCCCTGTTTTCTTTGAATTTCGATTTTTGGTTGTACACTTGCACTGCCCACTCGCGGCGTATCACGGAAATCATTTCCCAACTCTATTTTGAAACCCTTTACTTCGAAAACGAATTTTTTATTACATGTATAACCTCCTGCAACTAAATAGCATGAAGGTGGCCGAACTCAAAGAGATTGCTGACAAGCTGGTCATTGAAAATGCAGATAAACTCAAGAAACAAGACTTAATCTACAAGATACTCGATGTTCAGGCCCTGAAAGCTGAACCCACAGCAGAAGTTAACTCAGCCGATTTACCACCTGCTGCTGAAACACAAGCTTCCGAACAACCTGCCAAAGTAAAGCGCGATCGTGCTCGTAAACCCGCTAAAGGGGCTGAGGCCGCAGGCGATTTGTTCGAAGCTACTCCGAATACAGAACCAGTTGCGAACGCAGAAACTCAGGAAGGTGAAGCCTCAGTTTCTGCTGCAGACAGCGATAATGTCACGCCGCAACATCCTCGTCAATTGCAAGCGCCTCATCAAGGTCAAGAGCGCCAGCAGCATGGGCAGCGCGATAAGCGTCGCTTTGACCAGCCTCAAGATAGAGGTCAAGGTCAAGGCCAACAGCCACAACAACCCAATCAGCCGCACCCGCATCAGCATCAGGGTAATCAAAACCAGCATCAACATTCTTCGCAACAGGGCAATGCTCAACAACAGCAACAAAACGTATTTCGCCCCGATAAGTCGAAGCGCGGCCAGGCCGATGAGCATGGTTATAACTTCGATGGAATCGTGCTTGCCGAAGGTGTGTTGGAAATCATGCCTGATGGTTTCGGTTTCATGCGTTCCTCCGATTTTAACTACTTGAACTCACCGGATGACGTGTACGTTTCACAGCAACAGATTAAGTTGTATGGATTACTTACAGGCGACACCATCGAAGGAGCCATTCGTCCGCCGCGAGAAGGTGAGAAGTACTTTCCGCTGATTCGTGTAGATAAGATAAATGGCCGCGATCCAAACTTTGTTCGCGATCGTGTGCCGTTCAAATTTTTAACACCGCTTTTTCCATACGAACGTTTTCACATTGCTGACAACAACTCAAATATCTCCATGCGTATCATGGATCTATTTGCGCCGATTGGTAAAGGTCAGCGCGGTATGTTGGTTTCACAGCCCAAAACGGGTAAAACAACATTGCTGAAGGACATTGCAAACGCCATTGCCAAAAATCACCCGGAAACCTATCTTATCGTTTT
>JAIYBR010000178.1 GCA_027488435.1 Flavobacteriales bacterium | reverse complement strand
TTGGATATCATATGTTGGAGGAACAGAAGCGAACCATCAGAGGTGCGAGGTGTTCCAACAGAGAATCTCCCATTGGGGTTTTGAGATTCTGACTTTACAAAATCCTCTTCCGATTTCCACGACACTCCGAACGGTGGATTGGTAATCTGATAGTCAAACTTCTTTCCCGAGAAATGGTCATTACTTAAAGAAGAACCAAGACGGATGTTGTCGGGGTCTTCCCCTGTAATGAGGAAGTCAGATTTACAAATGGAATAGGTCTGAGGATTGAGTTCCTGTCCGAACAGATTGACTTTTACTTTTGATGAAACGTTCTCTAAAATCCAATCTTTACCAATGGAGAGAAGCCCCCCCGTTCCACAGCAAGGGTCAAAAATGGAACGAATGACACCTTCACCTTTAAGGTCTTCTTTACTTCCACTAAAGACAATCGCAGTAAGCAAGGCAACAATGTCCCGAGGTGTGTAGTGTTCCCCGCTTGTTTCGTTGCTCATTTCCGAGAATCGTCGGAGAAGTTCCTCAAACACCTGTCCCATTGTGTGGTTGTCAATCACATCAGGATGAAGGTCAACTTCGGTGATTTTATCAATGAGTATGTAGAGTTTGTTGTTCTTGACTAACTTTTCTACTGGCTTTTCAATCTGAAAGTTTTGGAGAATCTCGTGGACATTGTCTGAGAATCCATTGAGGTAGTTTTGAAAGTTGAGTTTGACACCATTGGGGTCACCCTTCAGACGGGATAAATCGTACTGAGAATAGTTGTAGAATTTCAGTCCTGTTTTCTTCTTGATAATAGGTGATGGGTCGTCAATTTCTGATTTCAATGAATTGTATAGTTCAACCACTTTGGTTTTGTGCGGTTCCATCATACAATCAAGACGACGAAGAGTAATAAATGGTAAAATTACGTCCCCGTATTCGTGAGCTTTGAAAAGTCCCCTCAGGACATCATCACAGACGTTCCATATAAATGAAGATATCTCTTGAAATTTAGCGTTGTTACTCATATTGTTCAAAGGTAGCAAATTAGATTTTTATGAAAACGCATATCTGTTGCTACGTGCAGAGACTATTGATTTGATGTTCTACTTTCTACAATTGTGTAAGTTGGTGTCAAACACACTGGTAATCAAGGCTTTTTATTTGGTCCGAAAAAAACTACTTCTACTTTTCGCTAAAACGCCCGAAAACGATAAGTTTTTCCGTTGCCCAATCAAATTCACGATTATGTCAAAGAAAGGTTCATACACCACCACCTCATATATTGAGTGGGGAGAGGTTCAACATCTAATTTCTCGCTTGGAGAGGGATATGAATTACAAGTTCTGTCTTCTTGTCGCTTGCGGCGTTTATACAGGACTTCGTATTTCGGACCTCCTTCAACTCAGATACTGCGATATTCTGAATGAGGAAACATTCATCCGAATTGAGAAGAAAACAGGAAAAAGAAGGGAGATTAAGGTAAATCAACATCTAAGAGAGATTGTACAAAGGATTTATGAAACCCAACAAATTGGGGATATGGAAACCTTGATGTTTCTAAATAAGTACGGAACAAAACCTATTGATAGATGTTATGTCAATTCGCAGTTGAAGCTTATTGCTGACAAGTACCGCTTGAAAATCTCAGGACAATTTTCTACTCATTGTCTTCGTAAGTCAATGGCAAGACGGGTTCTTCACGTCAACAACTATTCAAACGAATCCCTTATTCTACTCTCAGAGGTATTCGGGCATTCCAATCCAGCAATAACGATGAGGTACTTAGGATTAAGACAGCAAGAGGTGTTGAGTGTTTATGATTCTTTGTCGGTATAGTTTCTAATACCCTTTCTCTTTCTTGCTTTCCATATCAACTCTTTAAAGCTTTCGTACTCTTTTTCTGTGAAATCCTCAATAGTGAAGAAACCATCCTCAACACTGCTGTCAAAAGTGTATTTGCGACTGCCATCTTCCAATACCTCAACGTTTGGTCTTAAGCTCCCCACTCTAAACTCGTACGCTACTTTCTTTTCTTGAAAGTGAAATCCAAGCTTTTTGTAAGAAATTTTAGATAAACCTTGGATGTTCAGGTCGGAAAGTTGGGAAATGCGAAACTGAGTCCAAATCAAGTGTTCCCCTCGTGATTCGCTCCACTTAACAATCACAAATAGAATAAAACTTCTTACAATTCTCTGTTTCTCCTCAAAACTCAGCTTTTTGTTTCTGAGTGGGAGAACTTGTTTTTTCAAAGTGTCAATTAAGATTTCGTGTTGATTAGACATCTCAAGTTGCCTCTCTTTTTCTTGAAGGACTTTGGACTCTGATTCAAGTTTAGAAACTAATTCATCTATGTCTTTCTGAAACAACAGTGCAGACCTATTATTTAGTCTAATTTGTTCAGCAAACCTTGCTCTCTCTAAGTCAAATTTCTCAAGTAACTTTTTGGAGGTTTGTATTTCTTCTTTTAGAGATACAACGTATTCATCGTTGTTATCTACAACTATAGATTTTATCTTTTCGGGCAGTTCAAGAATACTATTCCAAACAATTCTATCAATCTTATCAATGTTTACCCCTCTATTTCCACAATACTCAGAATACCTCTGAGACGAACAGCAATATTGATTATCACTCAAGTCATCTCTTTTTCTTCCATAGAATAAGTTCTTACAAATTGGGCAAATTATCAACCCTTTCAGTAAATAGGAGTGTTTATTTGTTGTATTAACGTAGTGCTTTCTCTCTTTTAGTTTTTCCTGTACTAAACTAAAAACCTTTTTTTCTATAATCGCTGGGGACTTATAAATCTTCCCTTTGAATACGCGCTCTCCACAGTAAATGGAATTAGTAAGGATTCTGTAAATAGTGCTGTCTCTCCAAACAAACTCCTTAACTATTTTTCCTCTTACCTTAAGCTTTCCATTTTTGGAATTGTTTCTTTTAGTGGGTATTTTTTGTGCATTAAGTTCATTTGCAATAACCTTTGTTCCGTAATCCTTAAGACACATATCATAAATCTTTTTAACTACCTCTGACTCCTTTTCGTCAATAACCAACATTTTGTTTTCGGCTTTGCGATAACCAAAGTTTAATACAGCACCCCCGCCCGCTTTTCCCTCAATAACCGACCTTTCCAATGCTCTCTTAACTCGTTCTTTCAATTGAGAAAGTTCATACGACGCCAAGGAGCCCTTTATGTCTACTAATAGACTTGTTGTAGCGTCATACAAGTCAATGATTTTCCCTTTATCAAATATGATGGTGCCATTCTCATAGAAATGATGTTTGATTCTTGGGAAATCCTGAGGAGAGCGTGATATTCTATCAAAATCAGTAATATACAATCCCCCGAATTCAGGACTTTCAATCACTTTCCCCTTTGAGCTTTTAATCGTCAAGGTTCTTTGAAGTAAATCAAACAGTTTGGGGCGTTCCTCTTCGTTTTTGGAACCAGAAATGGCGGACTCTTCAAAAACCTCATAATCATATCCATTCTTATTACAAAACTCAATTCCCCTTTCTTTTTGGTCTCGCAATGAAACCCCCTTTGAAGCTTGTTCTTCCGAAGAAACACGACAATAAATCGCAACTTTCATAGACGTTTGATTTACTCAAATATAGAAAAAATACTTTAACACCACAGGGGACGTTGCTTTGGTGGGCGGCGGAAGTTTTCCGCAACCGGGCGAAATATCCCTGGCACACAACGGCGTATTGTTCTTGGATGAACTTCCGGAGTTTAAGCGAACCGTTTTGGAAGTGATGCGCCAGCCGCTCGAAGACCGAAACATCACTATTTCACGCAGTAAATTTTCGATCGAATACCCGGCGAGTTTCATGTTGGTGGCGAGCATGAATCCGTGTCCTTGCGGTTTCTACAACCACCCCGACAAGGATTGCGTGTGTGGACCCGGTGTGGTGCAGAAGTATTTGAATAAAGTAAGCGGACCCTTGCTCGATCGCATCGACATTCACATTGAGGTGACGCCTGTGAGTTTTAATGAGCTGAGTGGTCGAGCGGGAGGCGATTCGAGTGAGCGCGTTCGATCGCGCGTAATTGAGGCACGCAA
The DNA here is from genome assembly GCA_027488435.1 of Flavobacteriales bacterium. GTDB lineage: Bacteria > Bacteroidota > Bacteroidia > Flavobacteriales_D > Sanyastnellaceae > JAIBBG01. The sequence continues at coordinate 4,520 of JAIYBR010000178.1, read as the reverse complement.
GATTCAGCTCAAGCGTTTCGAAAGTCGCGCGGGCATGAACTGCAATGCGCAGATGGACAGCAAGTGGCTCAAGGAGCATTGCGCGATAGATGAACCGGGCAAACGAATGCTTTCAACCGCTATGGAACGATTGAAGTTGAGCGCGCGTGCTTACGATCGCATACTGAAAGTGGCCCGAACGATTGCTGATTTATCATGCAGCGAGCGCATCGAAAGTCAGCATTTGGCAGAGGCAATACAATACAGAAGTTTGGATAGGGAGAATTGGGCGGGGTAAAAAAATGACTGCCCATTTTGACAGTCATTTTTTCATGTTAAGAAAGATTATTTCTTAGAGAGATAAGTCATGACTTCATTGTAGTTGTTGATTTTACCGGTGCTACTTAGAACTTCGTAGTCGCGGGAAGTCATGGTGATTATGCGGGCGACATAGTCAGTGGATGGGGCGCCATTTTCAGCATCGAAACCCACAACACCCGAATCACTAACACCATCATCGTCGGTATCAATGAAAGAGAAACCGAACCCTGTGATGACATGCCACAGTGATGGAATTGAATTCCAATAGCCATATTCATCCTTAATGTAGGCAATTGCAATACCGCCTAAATAAATATCTGGACTAATGAAATCTACGACATATTCCAAATAAGTTCCACCGGCCCAATCAGCGGCCGGAATTATTAGTGAGTCGACCGCAAAGCCAGCATCGTCACCTGCAGGTCCGATTGGTCCGGCGGGCCCGATTGGTCCGGCAGGTCCGGTAGATCCCTCGGGACCCTCTGGCCCTTCCTTGGAGCATGAAGCGAAAGTGAGCGCTGCTGCACTCATTAGAAAGAAAGCTACTTTTTTCATTGATGTTGTGATTTAAGTTTGAACGAATGTATTGGATTTCGTCTTTTATTCGAAACAGATATTTGAATTAATAAATACTATTCAGAGAAGAAAATGGCGCTAATAAAATCAGTAAGAGGGATTGAACCCAAAATGGGAAGCAATTGCTATTTAGCGGAGAACGCCACGGTAGTAGGCGATGTCGTGATGGGCGACGAATGCAGCGTGTGGTTTAATGCCGTTATTCGAGGCGACGTGAACAGCATCGTAATGGGCAACCGAGTAAACATTCAGGATGGAGCCGTTATTCATTGTACCTACCAGAAAGCCGCAACGACCATTGGCAACAATGTTTCAATCGGACACAACGCTCTTGTGCATGGCTGCACTATTCACGACAATGTTCTCATTGGTATGGGCAGCATCGTGATGGATAATTGTGTGATAGAGAGCAACAGCATCATAGCTGCCGGAGCGGTATTACTCGAAGGAACCCGCGTGGAAAGCGGAAGCGTATATGCAGGGGTTCCGGCTAAAAAAGTGAAGGAGCTGAGCAAAGAATTGTTTGAAGGAGAAGTGCAACGCATAGCCAACAACTATGTGATGTACGCTTCGTGGTTTAAGGAATCATAGACGCTTGCGCACGATGTCTTCAAGCAGGTCAATCCAGTCTTCGCCATCATTTAAGCTCGGCACAAGTTGTACTTTTTCGCCTCCGTGCTCTTCGAATAACTCCTGATATTCTTCGCCGATTTCGATGGTAGTTTCCAAGCAATCTGCAACGAACGCGGGCGAGAATACAAGTAGCTTTTTAGCGCCTTTTTTAGCAAGCTCTTCTATAACCTTGTCGCTGAATGGCTCGATCCAGCCTCCTCCCAAGCGCGACTGGAAAGCAACCGTGTAGTGAGATTCTTCGATGCCACATCGCATGGCTATTTCACGCGTTGTGGCGTAGCATGTTGCCTTGTAGCAGTGTTTGTTTTCGTCGTTTATTTCATGTTCGCACGAGTGGTTGCGGCAAGCACGATCTTCATATACTTTGTCGACCTGTCGCTCCGGAAGGCCGTGATAGCTGAATATGACGTGGTCGTATGAAGCGATATCGAATTGCTTCGCTCGATTTGCAAAGGCCTGCAGATAGAGAGGGTGATCCCAGAATTGATTGATGAATTGTATTTCAGGAAAAGCCCACATGTCGCGCATGATGCGCATGCATTTGTCGATGACCGAGCCGGTCGATGCCGAGGCATAGTGCGGGAACAAGGGAAGCACAATGATTTTATCGGGATTCCATTTCATGATGGCGGCCAAGGCAGACTCTATCGATGGGTTTTTGTAGCGCATGGCGAGGAACACGCGCGTGTTGCTGTCGTTGCCACCAAAACGTTCTTGAAGTTTTGTCTGCGATTGTCTACCGTAGTAGATGAGAGGAGATCCTTCCGGTGTCCAAAGTTCTTGATACACTTTGGCGCTCTTGCGATGACGGAATGGAACGATGATACCGTTGACCAGAATTTTTCTACCAATCCAGTTGATGTCGATGACACGCGGGTCGTTCAGAAATTCGGTGAGGTAAGATGCTACATCAGATGGGTTTGGGCTATCGGGCGAGCCCAGGTTGACGAGCAGAACAGCTGTTTTGCGTGAGGTTGACATATCGGGTAAACAAACGAAGATTCGGTTTCGTTCGCGATTAATAGAGTTTATCGGAGTCGGTGCGAATGAAGCGATTGACAGCGTATACGGTTGAGATGCCACTCAGGAAAAGCCCAATGAGCAGCACGCCCCCAATCAACGCTAACAGGCGTTGTTTTTCCTGCAAGATGTTGATCATGTCTTGCAAGTCTGAACGGAAGGCGAAGAGCAGCATGAATATCACGGCCAGCGCAAGTAATGAAGCCAGGAAGCCAAACCATAAGCCACGACTTAAAAAAGGCTTTTGAATGAACCAATGTGTTGCGCCGACTAGTTGCATGCTCTTGATGAGGAATCGTTGTGAAAAAATGGCGAGTTGAATCGTGTTTACAATAAGCACAATGGCGATAATGAGCAGCACAACACCGATAAGTGAAATGCCTAAACTCCATTTACTAAGGTTGGCATTCATTTGTTTCAGTAAGTCATGCTGAAATACCACCTCATTGACGGATGTATTTTTCTCAAGCTCCTTCACGATTTCTGCCAGCTTATCTTCATCGCTGAATTCAGGCTTGATGTGTATGTCGATGGATGCGGGCAGTGGATTGTAGCCCAAAAAGTCGACAAACTCTTCACCTAGCTCATCTTGCATGAGAGCCGCTGCCTCTTCTTTGGATAGGTAAGAAGCTTCTGCTGTATAAGCTTTGCCTTCGATGTGTTTTTTCAGCAGTTGCGCGTCCTTTTCCTCGACATCATCCGCAATCATGACCTGTACCACTACTTGACCACGGTAGTGCCCGGTAACCGATTTGCCAAGCAGCGACACAATGAGCAGCGTGCCGACAAGCACCAGCACCAATGTAATACCGATGATAGTCGATATGGAAGAGATGGTGTTGGCCGAGGTTTTAAAAGGAGACCTATTCATGTGTTGTGCGAAATAAAACAGGAAAGCGCTGCCACGAGCCTTCTCCGTTACTTCTTGTGAACAACAGGTTTGTGAATCAAGCTACCGAAACGACCGTTCCTTCGAACAGCAAATCTTCTCCGGCTAGCGGGTGATTGAAGTCGAGCACTACGGAGTTGAGTTTTACCTCGCAAACGACGCCTTCAATGATGTCGCCTTCCGGACTTTCGAGCGGAATGATTTCACCCTCCTGAAAAATCTCCTCATCCAGCTCACCATCTTCGATAAACATGCTTTTCGGATATTCGATGAACAGGTTTTCCTGTTCGGGACCATAGGCTTCTTCGCAGGGAATTGAAACCGTGAATGCATCACCGGCTGACAAGCCAAGCAAGGCCTGTTCGAATTTGGCCAACATAGAGTCTTGGCCGAATACAAAACGCATCGGGTCGTCGTTGCGGGTTTCTTCAATCAGTTCTTTTTCGTCGTCGACAACGTAGAGCGTGTAGTGGACGGCGACTTCTTTTCCGGGAGCAATTTTCATGGTGGCAAGTTGCCGATGTTTACGGGCACAAACCAAATTTTGAAGGTGGAATATTCTCACATGGAATAGATGCAGTTTATCTGTCGTGCTACCTTGCGAAAAAATTGATGCATGAGAGTTGTCAAAAGAATCGTAGTTGCCTTAATCGTCTTGATAGTCTTGGCTATTGCTGCTCTTTTGGCAACAGATAACGCGCATGTGTTGTATGGTGTTCGGAAAACATACTTCGTTGGAAAGAAGAATCCCGACATCGACGACATGGCTTATTTCGATGTCCGAAAAGTGGCGGCAGGCACCCACACATCTCTCGATTTATCGGAATATTATAACCGAGTGGAATTATTGCCCGATGAACAAGCGTGGAGTGATTCGATGGGAACAACCGCGCTGTTGGTTTTTCGGCGCGACTCACTTCTGTTTGAGCAATACAGAGAGGGAAATGAAAACACGCTGAGCAATTCTTTCTCGATGGCCAAGAGTATCACATCGATGTTGATAGGAATTGCTTTGGAAGAGGGGTTCATTCGGAGTATTGACGATAAGGTCGGTGATTATCTGGATGCGTACCGAACAGGAATGGATACACTGCTCACGATT
>JAIYBR010000129.1 GCA_027488435.1 Flavobacteriales bacterium | reverse complement strand
GACTGCATGAGGCAAAGGTAATGGCTTCGTGTTATCTTCGCCCTGTTATGCGAATTGCCTTGATTGGAAACGGAAATTTGGCCTGGCATCTGAGCCGGGCTATGCAAAATGCCGGTCTGCATATTCAGGCGCAGCTTTCAAGAAATAGTACCTCATCGCTCGGCTGGGAGTTATTCCAACGTTGGGATGCAATGCCTTCCGATTTGGATGTTTATTTCCTTGCTATTCCTGATACAGCGATTGCAGAGGCATGCACGCACATTAGCGACCGGGCAACCGTGATTCACTTTGCAGGAGGAAGCGACATCGAGGCCATTTCACAACCGCGACGCGCCGTGTGCTGGCCTTGCCAAACACTGACCCGAGGAACGGAAATTGACTATGCTTCCATTCCTGTTTTGTTTGAATGTTCCGACGAAGACACCGAACTCATCATTGAGGAAACATTGAAGAAGGCGTGGGGTACCTGGACAAAAGCGGATGGCAAACAACGCCTGAAGGCGCATGCAGCTGCCGTTTTTTCAAACAACTTCACCAATCACATGCAGCACGTTGCCCATACTCTGCTGAATGAAGCAGGTTTGCCAACTACGTTGTTACAACCCATGGTAAAAGCTCACATGATGCTGCTCGACCATCACGAGCCTTCCGAAGTGCAAACCGGACCGGCGAAGCGCAACGACACTGAAACCATTCATCGTCATATAGCAATGCTTCAATCTCATCCCGATTGGAAAAAGCTGTATGAAATAATCTCCGAAGACATCATCAACACCCACCAACCAAAGGGAGAAGGACGAGGGACGAAGGACGAAGAATGAAGCCCCGACTCCCTTCATCCTTCATCCCTCACCCTTCATCCCTCACCCCTCAACCCTCACCCCTCATGAACTACAAAGCCAAACTCAAATCCATCAACACCTTTTGTTTCGACGTCGACGGCGTGTTCACCAACAACATCGTATGGCTCTTGCCCGATGGAGAGCAAATGCGCACGGCGAATGTGCGCGATGGTTATGCGGTGCAGCTTGCGGTGAAAAAAGGGCTTCGTATTGCGATCATCAGCGGAGGAAAAAACGAAGCTGTGCGCAAGCGATTTGAAGGACTCGGCGTGACAGAAATCTATCTCGGCTCAGCCAAAAAAATCGACGTTTTCAAAGGCTTTCTGGAGAAGCATGGCATTTTGCCTGAAGACGTATGCTACATCGGCGATGACATTCCGGATTATGCCGTGATGAGTCACTGCGGACTTGCCGTGTGTCCGGCCGATGCTGCTGCCGAAATACGCAGCATTGCGCATTATGTCTCGCCAAAGAAAGGCGGCGAAGGCTGTGTGCGCGATGTGCTTGAGCAAGCCCTCAAGTTGAAAAGCATGTGGATGGATGAAGAGAGCATGGTATGGTAATGCTACACAATCCAAAATAATTTTGCATTCACTGCGTATTGCAGTTGATTCAACGATGAAAATACTCACAGCAATTGTTCTCATTTTCACAGGGCTTCATGCATGGGGCTCTGCAGTGGAAGAATCTGAGCAAAAACTCGCCGACCTTTATAATCAATTAGCCGCATCAACCGACGATGCTCGCAGCGACTCCATCTGTGAAGCCATGCGACAGGCTTGGATATCCTCGTTCGCAAATCCCGAGGTATTCGACTATCCATTCAGCAAGCTAAAGTTTAGCACGCTGACTTCGAAAGACCACCACATTCGACTATTCAACTGGAACCTGCCCTACCGCGACGGCACCTATAAGTATTTCTGTTTCTTGCTTGTTTGGGATGATGAAAAAAAGAACTTCACGTGGCATGAGTTGCAAGACACCATGCACGAGCCCGAAAAACCCGAATCACGTTTTATGACGACGGAAAAATGGTTGGGTGCTCTTTACTTCGAAATCATCCCCATGACACGCAAAGGGAAAAGCACTACCTACACGCTGCTCGGCTGGGACGGCAAAGACAACCTCACTACGCGCAAAATAGTAGACGCTCTGACGATCAACGGCGACAAGATTCGATTGGGGGCCAATCTGTTTGAATACGCCGGCGACAGCCGCAAGCGTGTTATTCTCGAATACAGCAACGAGGTGAGCGCGTCCGTCAAGTACTACCCCAAAAAGAACTGCATTGTGATGGATCACCTTTCACCCAAGAACCCCATGATGCAAGGCATATACGCAGACTACGGGCCTGACGGCACCTATTGCCTATTCGAACTGCGGAAGGACAAATGGGTGTTTATGGACGAAATCGACATCAGTCAGTTTGCCGACGACGATTCGAAGCCTTATCGTGATCCGAGAAAGGTGAAATAGACTTACCGGTAAGATCGTAAACATTCGCAGGCTTCCTGCAATGCAACACTTCGTTCATTCTGATTCTCTTACTATCTCTGTTTCTAAAAAATCGAGAAAGAGAATGACAGGCAGAAAGAGAAAGAGTTCTTGGCGCCCCCTACAATCCTGCAATCCTACAATCCTGTAATCCTATAATCCTCCGTAAATTCGCCGTCCCATGTCCAACCACCCTATCATATTCACTCTCAGCAACGGCTTGCGCGTCGTGCATCAATATTTGCCACGAGAAGTGGCGCACTGCGGGCTGATGATAGGCGCGGGTAGCCGCGATGAAGCTGCAAGCGAACACGGGTTGGCGCACTTCCTCGAGCACTGCCTGTTTAAAGGGACCACCAAACGCAAGACGTTTCACATCTTGAGTCGACTGGATGCTGTGGGCGGTGAACTAAACGCATTTACCTCGAAAGAAGAAACCTGGATTCATGCCTCCCATTTGAAGGAAGATTATGAGCGGGCCATTGAACTCATCGCCGACATTTCTTTCAATGCTACATTCCCGGAAAAGGAAATCGAGAAAGAAAAAGAAGTTATATATGACGAGCTGAATAGCTACAAAGACAGTCCGGCCGATCTCATTTTCGAAGACTTCGATGAATTGCTGTTTGGCAAACATCCCTTTGGGCGCACCATCATTGGCACAGAGCACAGCTTGAAGCGATTCAACCGCACGCACCTCGAGCGTTTTCGTAAACGCCTTATGCACCGCGACAACCTCATCTTCTCTTCTGCGGGCAACATCAGCGCAGAAAAACTGCAGACCATGCTTGAAAAGCATATGGGAAGCTTTAAGCTAAACGCGAAGAAACTCGAGCGCGAAAAAGTGAAGTCGTATCACTTCGAACACCGCGTAGAGAAAAAAGACATCCACCAGGTGCATTACCTCATGGGCATGCCCGCTTACGACTTCGAACACAAAATGCGCCCTGCCCTATCACTGGTCAACAATATCATCGGTGGCCCTGCCATGAACAACAGGCTGAGCATGCGCATTCGCGAAAAGCACGGCATTGCATATCATGTCGACTCTAACTACAGTCCGTTTTCCGACACCGGCATTTTCACTGTGTACCTTGGCACCGATAAAGAGAATTTGAAAAAAAGCAAAGAACTCATCTGGCAAGTGCTCAACGAATTCAAGAAAGAACGTATGAGCGCACGCGCCTTGTCCGACGCCAAGAAGCAAATCATCGGGCAAATAGCCCTTGCGCAAGACAGTGGAAGCGCCATCATGTTCAACATTGCCAAGAGTTTGATGCTCTTCAACCGCATCGACACCCTCGAAGAATTGTTTGAGAAGATCCACGAGATCTCTGCCGCCGATTGTCACCACGTGGCAGGCGAAATCTTCGATGCGAAGCGCAGTTGCAGCGTGACGTATACTTACTGAGGAGTATAGGATTGTAGGATTATAGGATTGTAGGGAGTGCGTCAGGCATTCATTCTCATTCTGTTTCTGTTTCTGTTTCTATTTCTTGAAATTCAAGAATAAGAAACACAGTGAGAATGAAAATGAGTGCTTGGATCTCGCTATAATCCTACAATCCTGTTATCCTGCAATCCTTAGATACAGGAAGAGAATGATTTTTTTTTGTGCACTAAAAATCCACATGCTCAAACACGTCGCGTCTGATACAAATAAAGCCCGTATGCGACAATTACAGCGAGAACAATCAGTACTACGATCAAAAATATCATCAGTACTTTTCTGATAATCACCGAGAGCTTTAAATCGGGATAGTATGTCTTGAAAAACCAAACGAATACAAAGGGATAGATAAATAGTTTCGTCATACTCCAATTGAGGACGAACGAAGGGGCGGACTGAAAAAAAAATGCAATTGGAACTAATATAATAACGTAGAGCATATTCAAATGCGATTGCAGGTATGCGTTCATAACAATGTGCTCGTAATAGTTTTCTTCCCGCTTTCTGAAAAAGAAACGCGTTAGGATAGCAAAAAGCGGTATCAATGCCAGAGTAAAGGAACTCCAATAGCGCAGCAAAAAATATTCCTGTTCCTTCGTGTACAGAGCTGTTCCTTGCATGTCATCACTCACGCTTTGCACATCGAAAGCAGAATGGTCAATAAGGTTCATCGAAATGAACGCATAAAATCCGGTTGTGACAAAGGCCAACATAATGGGTTTATAGTGGTTCACCCTAATGCCCTTGATGTATTCACGTGCTGTTTTGCCAGGATTGCGCAAAAGGCTTTTCACAGAGTACAAGAGGCCCTTATTGAGGTGCCATAATGTGTATTGTATCTCTTCAATAAGGTACTTTTTGTCGATACGACGGTACTTCTTTTGACCGCAACTAGGACAATATTGAAGAGCAACAGTTGCATCGCAGTTGATACAGGTTGTTTCCATAAAGGAGATGTTATGGTAGCGAATATATAATCAGTCTGGAGTGGAATTCAAATTCCATCTCCTATAGACCCACAATGAGATAGGCTATGAGGTGCATGCGTTGTATGGCTTAACGGAAGAGGAGATTGCGATTGTGGCCCTCGACTGCGCTCGGGCACCGGCTCGGGCATCGGCCCTGACAACGCACGAGCACCGGTCATGACAGCGATTGGGCACCGGCCCTGACTATGCTTGGTAAAGTAAGAAGCTATATGAGAGTTTGGCCCTCCCTATAATCCTACAATCCTGCTCTCCTACAATTCTATTATCCTCCTCCACTCAAACCCCCGAAATCCGATGCACGTCGCTGTTATTCTCTTCGATATCGTTTTTGACTTTGCGGATGCGCTGTGCCACGGTGGCCATGTCGCCATAGCCGTTGTTGAATAGCCACAGCAGAGCGTCTTCGCTGTTGTCGGCGGCTCGGGCCATCTTCTCAAGAATGTCATACCCGTTGCCACGCAACCACAGAATCGCATTTGGCTTTCCCTCTGCCCCGTTGATGAGCGCCATCAAATGCGGAAAGCCGTTATCCATCAACCACTGCCGCGGCTCGGGTTGGTTGTGCAACGCAAACACAAACACCGACAATTCGGGATACCCGTTTTGCATGAGCCAGTCACGGATGTCCTTGTTACCCGAGATTGCTTCGGCCCAGGCGAGGATTATTTTGGCGGGATAGGAGGTCATAGGGGTGAGGGGTGAGGGGCGAAGGACGAAGGACGAAGGACGAAGGGCGAAGTGTGATTGGTTAGTGGTCAGATTTTGAAGAGGAGAATGGAGAATGGAGAATGGAGAATAGCCCCCTTTTCTCCATTCTCCATTCTCCATTCTCCATTCTTTATTCTCCTTTCTCCATTTATGCGTTCGTCAGCTCCGCGCTTGCCGTTGGCAAGTCGCGGCTTACTTTCTTGAACAGTCCTTGTAGCACTTTGCCGGGGCCTACTTCGATTACTTCAGTGCAGCCGTCGGTGATCATTTGCTGCATGGTTTGCGTCCAGCGTACAGGGGCGGTGAGCTGCTTAACGAGGTTCATCTTGATTTGCTCGGGTTCGCTCACGGCCGATGCGGTTACGTTTTGATACACGGGACAAATAGGCGTGGCAAACGTGGTGGCTTGTATGGCTGCTTCAAGCTCGACACGCGCAGGCTCCATCAGCGGACTGTGGAAGGCACCGCCCACTTGCAACTTCAACGCGCGCTTGGCACCGGCTGCGGTGAGGGCCGCGCATGCTAAGTCGATAGCTGCGTTTTCTCCCGAGATCACCAGCTGCCCGGGACAGTTGTAATTGGCCGCAACAACAACACCTGCTGTTTCGCCGCAAATGCGCTCTACCACTTCATCTTCGAGACCGAGAATAGCAGCCATTGTCGATGGGTTTTGTTCGCATGCTTTCTGCATAGCCATAGCACGCGCATACACAAGGCGCAAGGCATCTTCAAATGCCAGCGTCTTGTTCGCCACAAGTGCCGAAAACTCGCCGAGGCTGTGACCGGCTACCATATCGGGGCGAAACGAATCGTCCAGGCAAGACGCCAGCACCACGCTGTGCAAGAAGATGGCAGGCTGTGTTACACGTGTTTGCTTGAGGTCTTCTTCGCTACCGCTAAACATGATATCGGTTATGCGAAAACCAAGAATATCGTTGGCCTGCTCGAGCATGGCCTTGGCACTTGCTGAGCTGTTGTATAAGTCTTGAGCCATGCCGGGAAACTGAGAGCCCTGGCCGGGGAATACATATGCTTTCATGGGGTTGATGTTTAGACGTCAAATCTACGGGAAGTTTTATTTAACCGCAGAGGCGCAAAGAACGCAGAGAAAAAATCTCTTTGCATTCTTTGCGACTTTGCGATTATGAATATTGAACCGCAAAGGCGCCGAGAGTGAGAGGAGATTTTTCTTTGCATTCTTTGCGACTTTGCGGTTAGAAAAAAAAAGTACTTTCACCGCATTCAACCTCAATGAGCAGAAGAACCATCATCATCGTTATTGCACTCGCCATTGTGTCGCTGGGTATTGTCATCGCCGGACAAGTATTCTGGGTGCGCAAAGCCTATGCGTTGCAGGAAGAGCAATTCAACCGTCGCGCATTTGTAGCCATCAGTGAAGTGGTGCAAACCATTCGCGTCATGAATCGCGACTCGGCAGCGACGGAGCCAGTGCGGCAAGTATCGAACAACTACTTCATCGCCAACATCAACGACACGCCGCAACCCTATTTGCTGGAAAACCTATTAAAGGAGGAGTTTCGACGCTCGCACTTGCTCGAAGATTTCGAGTATGGCATTTATGACTGCTTTAACGACTCGATTGTATTTGGAAGCAAGATTTCCTTCAAGCCCGGCATTGAGCGCACCCAGGCAAAGCAAATTCACAAGCTGGAAAACTTCGAACCCGACGGACATTACTTCGGTGTAGTTTTTCCGAATAAATCGTCATTCATATTGCTGCAACTTGATTTCTGGATGTATTCTAGCATCGTCATTTTGCTCATTGTAATTTTCTTCAGTTATACAGTGTATATCATGTTGAAGCAAAAAAGGCTCTCCGAGATTCGCACCGATTTCGTGAACAATATGACGCACGAGTTGAAGACACCCATCTCTACCATTGGGCTATCTGCCGACGCCATCCAAGGAGCGCTTTCTTCCGCCAACATCGATCGCGTGCGCAGTTACGTGCAAATCATTCAAAACGAAAACAGCCGACTAAAAAGTCAGGTAGAACGGGTGCTTCAGATAGCATCGTTAAGTCCAAAGAAGGTAGCCTTGCAACACAAAGAAATTGACGTTCACGAATTGCTGCAGAAAGCCGTAGACACCTTTCAAATGCAGATTCAGGAAGCTGAAGGAAATATCGGCACCGAACTAGAGGCATCGAAACACATCATCAAAGGCGATGTGGTGCATATCACCAATGTGATCTACAACCTCATCGACAACGCCGTAAAATACACGTCAGATTCACCGGAGATACAAATTCGTACGAGTTGGAAATCGGGCTGGTTGCGTCTCGACATTCGAGACAATGGCATCGGAATCGACAAGACCGATCAACGAATGATCTTCGAAAAGTTCTATCGCGTACCCACCGGCAACCTGCATTCGGTGCGCGGTTACGGACTCGGACTATTCTATGTGAAAACGATTGTAGAAGCGCACAAAGGAAAAATCAACGTAACGAGTGAACCCGGGAAAGGCAGCACGTTCAGCATAGAACTCAAAACGATTTAATATGGAAAACGCATCGAACACACCTATGATTTTGCTGGTAGAAGACGACACCAACCTTGGTTTCGTAGTGCAAGACATTTTGAAAGCAGAAGGCTTCAAAGTGCATTTGTGTAAAGACGGCAAAGAAGGTCTCATGCAATTCAATAAAGAGTCATACGATTTGTGTTTGCTCGATATTATGATGCCCAAGAAAGATGGTTTTTCACTGGCGGAAGACATCCGAAAAATCAACAGTGACATTCCGATCATCTTTCTAACCGCGCGAGAAATGACCGAAGACAAAATCAAAGGACTTCGCTTGGGCGCCGACGACTACATCACCAAACCGTTTAGCGCCGAGGAACTAATACTTCGCATCAAGGCCATCCTGAAGCGCAATCCGAAATTCAAGGAAGAAGTTAGAGAGAAGAGCTCCTACACCATCGGCAACTACACCTTCAACGCCGCCAACTTCGAGTTGACGATTGACGGAAAGCGCATCAAACTCACGAAGAAAGAATCAGACTTATTGAAGATCTTAGCCACGCACATTGGGCAGGTGATTGAGCGTGAAATAATCGCGAACATGGTTTGGGGCGACGACAGCTATTTCGTCGGTCGCAGCATGGATGTTTTCATCACCAAACTGCGCAAGCACCTCAGCGAAGATTCGCGCATTGCGATTGCGAATGTGCACGGGGTGGGGTTTAGGTTGGAGGTGGGGTGAGATGATGGTATACTAAGGTCTATTCGATGTATGTCAAGGACACCCTGCTATATCAATAAGAATAGCCAATTCCAAACGTCCAATCACCACTCGTAACCCCATTGAAATATGAAACACCTGTATGGAAATGAAAATCGCTTACAATCATAGTCATACCTAGTTCCACTTCAAGACCTAATGCCTCATTCACATCATCGCGAACGATATAATAACCATCAGAAACTTCATACGGATAAAATCTCGTTTCGTCTGAAAGACACAAACCTCCATAGAAACCTAGATACACGGTTTCTGATTGGTATGGATTCAAGATTTTCGAAACACCAAGTGAGTAAGTGGTTCGATCATAAATATTCCAGTCTGTATCACGACTATATCCGGTAAGATCCACAGCATTTGATGTAGTTCGGTCAATTACGTAATGTCCTCCTTGACCATCAGAGAGTGTGTATGCATCATACTGAGAAAACCATCGAAATCGAACATTTGCATAGATACTCATACCCCTTTTACCATACGCAAAACAACTTACACCGAAAGGAGCCCAATAACTTCCTCCGTAACCATAAAACGTTCTATTCCGTTCAAAAGGGTTTACTTCATTCTGAATTTGCTGCGAGGCAGGATTGGAATCAACATTGACAGCGGAAGGCGCTGAAGCCGGACTGATAGTAGAAACTGTATTTTGAGGTGCTTGAGGCGCTTGCGGTGCTTGAGGTGCTTCAGGCACCTGTGGCGCTTGCGGTGCTGAGGGTACTGAAGGCACAGAAGGAGATGAACTAACTGGTGTTTCCGGCTTTCCGGTTGCAGATTTGTCAGCAATTGAATTAAACACATCTTTCGTTCCATCGCTGTAACGAATCATGAAAACCTCGGACTTTAAAATGGTATAAATAGGTCCGTTCGCACCCTGATCTTTCCTTCGATATTCAATTTCCGAATTTCCAATTTTAGCAACCTTGACATTCATTTCAGACCCGTCAAGCTTGATGATAATATCCTGTGAAAACAAGGCTGAGCTAAACATTAAAATGACCAAAGACAATAGAATCTTCATAGCGCAAGTTTTTAATTTTTATTCCAATTCGAAAAGCAAACAACCATTCGTAGCGTCGCAATCCCTGCTCCAGTACTCACCCGTAGTGGCGGTAGCCGTGAAGATATACGTACCTGGTGGTAAAGAAAAGTTAGCGCAGCGGGAATCACCGCAACTCGAAGGTTCGGCAGAATACGTAATTTGGCTACTATATCCACCAATGTTAACGGTTATTACCCCCACACTAGTTTGGTTGTTCCAAAAAGTAACATTATAACTTCCATTGCCGTTTCCATTACCATAGGTACAACTTCCATCGTCATAGAATGCATCAGGATCAAAATTCGTTGCATTAAGATCTGTGCATCCACTCGGACGGATACACGCCACCAAAGCAATAGAGAAAAGTAGCAACGCCAGTGTACGTAAAACTCGCATATTCTTTTATTTTCAAGTTATTATTCGAAAACCCTGATTCATGGATAATAGAATTTGATTCTTTTCACCAAAAACGAACCATCACCAGATCGTGAAGAAAAATCACCAGACGTTTCCTGAAGACTATAATTAAAGTTTCCAATGAGTACCGAGTCTGATCGTGTAATATTGAGGTTAACCAATCCACCGTCATAGCTATTACCAATAAACACATTCGTGGAACCACCTGACACCAGGGTATGAATTAAATTAGAATACATGGTTGCAGGGTTGGCCTGACTATTATAGCTGCCTACGGGAGGAAACCCATAAGCAGTAAGAGAACCTGTTGGATAACATGTCAGGTTAATTCCAAAAGGATAACCGTAATAAGGACTTTCGTAATAAATCAAGAAAGATGTGGGATTATTGTATGGACTAGCTCTCAACTCTCCATTGAATAGACCATCTTCAACATCCAAGTCCTGAGAAGCTGAATACTCTTGCGTTATACCCAAAGCAGATACAGAAACATCGATTTGATCGACCAAATAACGGTATTCAAAATCGTCACTAACGACAACGTTCCTTTCGACTACCACCGTTTCTCCGCAAGACTGAAGACCTGTGCATTGCACCGTATATGTGCCCGGCGAAGGAAATGAATGCACCACATCTCGCTGCGCGGATGAACTTCCATCACCGAAATTCCAATTGAATGACTCAAAAGAACCCTCAGTCGTAACCGTAAAATTGAATAAGCGATAATCGGCATGACTTCCGGAGTATTGGAAATCGATTACCCCATTGCACGGTACGTCGACATCGTCTTCATCTTCTTTGCAGGACATCAAGAACGTGCTCGCAAAAAGAAACAGGATCACGAAAATGGCGTTGCCATTCACTAATTTCATAGCTATTGGTGTATTAGAAAAACAATCCACTTTTCAACGGCACAATTCAAGTCAGCGACGCTAAAGTAAAATAACTTATTTCAAGAGCAAATTAAATTTTCAACAATAATCACTGAGCACTAAGCAATTATCACAATGAACTAGTCATTTACATCTAAGGCCTCAAACCGAACCATTTAAAGTAATCGACCTTCTTATAATTATTAGCTCAAAATTAAATTATCAATTCAAGCATGTACAATAGTTGATAAGCGAGGGGCGAGGGGCGAGGGGCGAAGGGCGAAGGGCGAGCTACTATTTGAGGTTCTTTGATTGTTCAAGATTTCTTTTGGCTGTTTTAATGCCAGAGGTCAGTATTCGCATTAACACATAGGCTTGCTCATTTAAATGCTGTGCGTTTGAACGATCTATTAAATCTAAACTAAGCATCATAGCTATCCAATAAACCGACTCGTTACACTCCTTTCGGGCAATTGACCTTTTATTTATAAAGTCAAGTTTGCTCTGCGCATGCTCAGACTCGGCTATAAGCGCTCCAACAGCCGTTGCTGACCGAATCAATTGACGAGTCAGAATCCACTCGTTTTTTCCCTT
>JAIYBR010000267.1 GCA_027488435.1 Flavobacteriales bacterium | reverse complement strand
TGCAGACGGTCCGTTCACTTCTGCCACGGGAATACCCCAACAGAGCGCACCGCAACTCGGCGTGTGGGTAGGATGGAACATCATTAGAAGCTACATGAAGAAATTTCCTGAAACAACGCTGGAAGCATTATTGAGTGAAACGGACAACCAACGCTTACTCTCAGCCTATGTGCCGGGCAAACGCTGACACAACATTACATTTGTCGCATGAAACTCGAACAAATCCGATTCGACATAACACTCGACGATAACAATGTACCAGAAGTAATCAACTGGACTGCCACCGAAAACGGCCGTTCAGCAGAAGCGAAAGCCATGATTATTTCGGTGTGGGACAAAGAAGAACAGAACGCCCTGCGCATTGATTTATGGAACAAGGAAATGCAAGTCGATGAGATGAAGCAGTTCGTGCATCAAACCATCCTTACCCTTGCCGACTCATTCGAACGCGCCACCAACGAAAAAGCCATGGCCGATACTATGCGTGATTTCTGCTCGTACTATGCAGAGAAAATGAACATCATGAATAAATTTTAATCGCTTAATTTGGTGTTCAGTGACTAGTCACTAGTCACTAGTCACTAGTAATCATGCTCCCCACCAACGCCACCTTCCTCAAATCATCGACACTGCTCGAGCAATGTCCTGCAACAGACAGGCCTGAGTTTGCTTTTATCGGCCGCAGCAACGTGGGCAAGAGCAGCTTGATCAATATGCTTGTCAATAAAAAAAACCTAGCTAAGACTTCCGGAACCCCGGGAAAAACTAGATTGATCAATCACTTCGACATCAGTAGCAACAAAGGCGCTTGGTACCTGGTCGATTTACCCGGATACGGTTATGCGAAAATTTCGCGGAGCGAACGCGAGAAATGGGAAGTGATGATAGAGGCCTATCTCAGCGAACGCGAAAACTTGGTGTGCACATTTGTTCTTATCGACGTGCGACATGAGCCTCAAAAAATCGATCTCGAATTCTGTCTGAAGCTGGGCCAAGACGGTATACCCTTCGCACTTGTTTTCACTAAAGCAGACAAAGAGAAGCCCGGCGCAGTCGAACGCAACGTCAATGCGTTCTGTGATAAACTCCTGGAACAGTTTGCTGAATTACCCAACATCTTCATAACCTCTGCAACAGAGCGCACGGGACGTGAAAGACTACTGGGGTTTATTGGACAAAGTATTCAATAACATTGAACGTTCTGATAGCGTAACCTCTTAGATACTCTTTTCTTTCATCCATCCATCCAGCAGCTCATTGAAACGCTGCGGATGTTCCATCATGGGCGCATGGCCGCATTGATCAATCCAATAAAGCGATGAATTCGTCAGTAACTGGTGAAACTCTTCCGCCACTTCAGGAGGAGTGATAGTGTCGTGCTTTCCCCAGATCAGACAAACCGGAAATTTCATAGCGGGAAGCTCCTTCGCCATATTATGCCGAATGGCTGACTTGGCGAGAGCCAGTATGCGCAGAACACGATTGCGGTCATTCACTATTTCGAAACATTCATTTACCAATTCATCGGTCGCATGATTTGGATCGAAAAACGTAAGTCCGACCTTCTGCCGAATGAACTCTTTATCTTCCCGTCGCGGGAAACTCGACCCAAAAGCATTTTCATACAAGCCCGAACTCGCAGTTAGAATCAAAGAATTGACACGCTCAGGATGTTCCTTACAATAGATGAGCGCAACGTGTCCACCGAGAGAGTTGCCCAGCAAGTTGACCTTGCCATAGCCTTTGTATTGAATGAAATCGCGGAGAAAGTGCGCAATGCTTTTTACACCGGTAGTGAGAACCGGCATGGTATACAAGGGCAACATGGGGATAACCACTTTGTGTGTTTTGGAAAAGTGAGAAACCACATCTTTGAAGTTGCTCAGAGCGCCAAATAGGCCGTGCAAGAGAATGAGCGGATCGCCAGAACCTTCTTCGATATATCTATATCCGTTTTCTTCCTTCAGCTGATATTCCATTTTTCTATAGGCCAAACCTGCGTTAAGCGAATGTAAAAACTACGCGCACAGATCATAGCATAATGCAAGTGTCGGCAATTAGATTCTAATGCACCCCATTCGCTTCATGATTCCATCAACAACCCATTGCTGAAATCCTTCCCACTCTGCTTCAAAACACATCGAAATCCCTCTCCGGATTTCCGCGAAAACGACCCTAAAAAGACCAAAACGCGCATTTTTTCTCAAAAAGCTCCCACATCCTCCCACCACACCAATCACCAATTACTAATTACTAATTACCAATGATTTAAGCACATATTTCCAACCCCCGAGCACCCAATTCAAAACCCACACTTTTCAACAAAGTAACTCTTTTTGGCCATTTGTGGTAAAAAGTGGTAAAAAGCAATTATTTTCGTGCCCACTAAGGCAACAACAAGACGATGCTCAAACTCCTAGGAGAATATCCATGCAAGCTCGACAACAAGGGAAGATTCCTCTTTCCGGCTCGCATGCGTAAGTCTTTGGAGGAAGTTATACACCTGGGATTGGTGATCAACCGCGACATATACACGCGCTGTTTGGTTATCTATCCTCAACCGACCTGGGATAAAATATCGGCCGACCTCGAGCGCATGAATCCGCATAACCGGAAACACGCCGAGTTCATCCGATTCTTCCTCAACGGTGCCACAGAATTAGAGCTCGACTCAGTGGGTCGCATGAATATTCCCACACATCTTCTGGATTATGCTGAAGTGGATTTGAAGAAGAACAACGAACTCGTGTTATGCGGTTTGGGGCAGAAGATGGAATTATGGAACAAGGAAACACGCGACAAGAAGTTCAGCACACCCGACTTCGACTTCATGCAATTGGCCGAAGAGGTGCAAAACGATTTGAAAAAGGATAACTAAGCAAGCTGCTTCTCAAAAGCATTTGCGACACAGGATATGTCGAACCACAAAAAAGAAGACGGATATCACCGACCGGTGCTCCTGCAAGCTTCTATCGACAACCTCAACATAAGGCCCAATGGGGTATATGTGGATGTAACCTTCGGTGGTGGAGGTCATTCGAAAGAGATTTTGAAATACTTGGATAAGGGAAGACTCATAGCCTTCGACCAGGATCCGGAAGCACAAGCCAACCGTATCGACGACCCGCGCTTTGAACTCGTTGATCAGAATTTTCGATTCATGAAAAACTGGTTGCGACTCATGGGTATTCGGCAGGTCGATGGCATTCTCGCAGACCTTGGAGTGAGTAGCCACCAGTTCGACAGCGAAGATCGCGGCTTTTCCATACGCTTCGATGCAACACTCGATATGCGCATGGACATGAAAGGAACGCTCACAGCTGCCGATGTGGTGAACACCTACGAAGAGCAGCAGCTCACGCAGGTTCTACGCAATTATGGTGAACTGGATAATGCCCGGTCGATGGCCAGAACAATCGTAAGCGCAAGACCGCTCTTCACAAGCGACGACCTGAAACATGCCGTGCAAAAACACTTGCCCCGCATGCGCGAACACAAGGTGCTAGCCCAGCTCTTTCAAGCATTGCGAATCGAGGTCAATCACGAACTCGATGTGCTGAAAGAGTTTCTGGAGCAAAGCGCCGATGTGCTTGCTCCCGAAGGACGACTGGTTGTGATCAGCTATCACTCTCTCGAAGACAGGCTCGTGAAAGATTTCATGAAAACCGGAAACTTCGAAGGAACACCCGTGAAAGACTTCTTCGGAAATCTTCAACGCCCGCTGAAGCCCCTTACCTCCAAGCCCATTCTGCCAACGGCAGAAGAAATTGAAGAAAACACACGTGCACGTAGCGCTAAAATGCGTGTAGCGACCAAAGAAAACAAATAAGCTAAACAAACGACAGCCGGAACCGCTGCCGCTTGGTTAACCTGAATTAATGAAACCGACCAACGAAGTCCAATCCAAGGCATCGTCTGTTGCGCCCAATGCACCGGAAATTGCCTCTTCTCAAAACCCGAAGAAAAAAACGGGCAAGAAGAATATCCTCCAAAAAATACTCAGCGGCGATTTTCTGGTACGCGATGGACTTATTAAACACCTATCGTTTGTGCTCTTTCTGGTTGGCCTCTTCATTACCAACATCGCCTTAGTTTATTACTTCGAAAACACCGCTCGCGAGAAGGTTAAACTTCAAAATCAACTCAACGAATTGCGCTCACAATACAACACTACGATGAGCGACCTCGAGAAGAGCAAACAACAAAGCAACGTAGCGCAAGCCATCGAGCAAATGGGATTGAAAGAACTGCGCACACCACCCCAAGTTATCGATGTAGAACATGGCTTCTTCGAAGAAAAACCTACGCAAGAATGAACCCATCGGAAAATATAAAGAATAGTCCTATCAACCAACCGCATGAACCGGTGCAGACTTCAAAAGAGTCTGCCACCGGGCATGAGGTCAAGGCCAAAAAACAGCATCTCGCGCTCATTCATAACAAAGCGTGGATGGTGTTCGCGGGTTTGTGTCTGCTAGCTATTGCTATCGTGGTAAAGGTTTTCGTCATTCAACTTTTCCCCGACGAAAAAGCGCAACAACTCGCAGAAGGATTCACATTCAAGGTGCGCGAAATTCAACCTGTACGCGGCCAAATCTATTCGAGCGATGGAAGCCTGATGGCAACCAGTATTCCCGAATATGAAATACGATGGGATGCAAAAGCTCCTTATGACGAAGAGGCCTACAAAAGCAAACTCGACTCGATGTGCCAGAGCTTCGCCAATCTTTTTCGCGATCGAAGCGCAGCCGAGTACAAAGCCATTTTCAAGAAAGCGAAAAGTGAAGGCAATCGATATATCGAAATCATCGACCATGTCGACTACAATCAATTGCAACTCGTAAAGAAGTTTCCATTCATCAACAAAGGAACCATTCGCGGAGGATTTGTTTTCGAAGAAAAATTCATTCGCGACCAGCCATTCGGAGCTCTCGCCTCTCGAACCATCGGAATGGAACGTGCCGAAAACAAGGTGGGTATCGAACGCGATTACGATGAATTCCTGCGTGGAAAGAAAGGCGCTCAGATGATGGAGAAAATTGCAGGTGGAGTTTGGAAGCCCATGAACAATGAATTTGTGGAAGAACCTGAACCGGGTGCCGATATCATCACCACCATCGACGTGCACTTGCAAGATGTAGCGCACGCAGCACTGAAAAGAAAACTGGAAGAGACCGATGCCGAATGGGGTTGTGCTATTCTCATGGAAGTGCAGACAGGTTTTGTGCGTGCGGTTGCCAATCTCTCTCGCAATAACCGTCAGGGCGAATTCAGTGAACGGCTCAACTACGCCATCAGCCAGAGCATTGAGCCCGGATCGACCATGAAACTGGCATCCCTCATGGCTTGCATGGATGAAGGCGCCGTTAAGCTGGAAGATAAAGTAGAAACAGGAAACGGCATGGTCACCTTCCATGGCCGAACCATGAAAGATTCGAATTGGGACAAAGGCGGAAGCGGAACTATTACAGCTGAACAGGTATTCGAGAAATCGTCTAATGTTGGAACCGCTCTCCTCGTGAAAAAATCATTTGGCGAAAATCCGCAGGCCTATCTCGACAAACTCCACTCATTCGGCATTGCAGAACCACTCGGAATATCTCTTTCAGGAGAAGCGTCGCCGCGCATGTACAAAACCACCAAAGACAATGGCTGGAGCGGATTGAGTATTACCCAAATGGCCATTGGCTATGAAACAACCTGCACTCCCATGCAAACACTGGCATTCTACAATGCTGTTGCGAATAATGGCGTAATGGTACGTCCACAGTTTGTTCAAGAAATTCGACGTAATGGAATCACCATCGAAAAAGCTCAACCCATTATTCTCCGACAAAAAATCTGCAAAGACGAGACATTGGCTCAATGCAGAAAAATGATGGAAGGGGTAACGGAAGAAGGTGGCACCGCCGGCGGACTCTTCAAGAAATGCCCCTACAAGGTTGCAGGCAAAACCGGAACCGCTTGGCTACATGAAAACGGAGGTTATCAGGCGCATCACTACAGAGCCTCTTTCGTTGGTTATTTCCCAGCCGACAATCCTCGCTACACCTGCATCGTTGTGGTCAATGATCCGCGCGGCGCATACTACGGAAGTGTTATTGCAGCTCCGGTTTTCATGGAGCTTGCCGACAAGATCTACAGCACAGAGATAGAGTTCCGTGCGCCTGTTGGTTCCGACAGCACACTCATGGTTCAACGAAAACTTCCATCGATCAAAAGCGGATCAGCGCAAGAATTGAATACGGTATTCAGTAGCTTAAAAATCCCCGTATACACCGACGGCGAAGGCCAATGGTATACCACCGTTGCGAAAAACGATTCATTGCTCGTATCGCCTCGCCTCGTTGAAACAGGCATTGTTCCGAATGTGCTTGGAATGGGTCTGCAAGACGCACTATACCTTCTGGAAAGTCAAGGCATGAAAGTCAAGGTGAGTGGATTCGGCACTGTGCGAAAACAAAGTGTACCGGCCGGAAGTAACATCTACAACAACTCAAACATCACGATCGAACTCCTGTGAAGCTACTAAAAGACATACTCTTCAAATCGCGCATCCAGCAAGTTTTTGGATCTACTCATGTAGCCATTGAACACATTGCTATGGACTCGCGCGACGTGAAGCCTTTCAGCTTGTTTGTGGCTGTAACGGGAACGACAGTAGATGGACACAAATTCATAGACACTGCGATTGCCTCGGGTGCTGTTGCCATCGTTTGCGAGAAAATTCCGGATTATCCAACCGGAAGCATCACGTTCATTCAAGTTCAAAACTCAGCTGAATCACTCGGCTATATCGCTTCGAATTTTCACGACAACCCAAGCGAAAAAATTCAAGTAATTGCCGTTACGGGCACCAATGGTAAAACGACCACAGCAACGCTCATGTATCGCCTGGCGCGTAAAATGAGCATCAAGGCAGGATTACTCTCCACCGTAGTCAACAAAATAAATGACCAGGAAATTGCTGCCACGCATACGACCCCTAATGCCATTGTACTAAATGCCCTGTTGAGTGAAATGGTTGCTGCCGGCTGCACCCATTGCTTTATGGAGGCATCATCACATGCCTTGCATCAGCATCGTCTCACCGGAATTCAACTACGAGGCGCGCTGTTCACCAATATCACACACGATCATCTCGACTATCACAAGACGTTCAACGAATACATCAAAGCGAAGAAGATACTGTTCGACATGCTTCCGGCGTCAGCTTTTGCCATCACCAATATCGATGATCGTCACGGCGAAATCATGGTGCAGAACTGCAAAGGCAAAGTAAAAACGATGGCTCTTCATAGCATGGCAGATTACCGTGCCAAGGTGCTGGAGAATGGCTTTACAGGATTACATCTACTCATCGACAATCAAGATCTGTATACACAGCTCATCGGCGGATTCAATGCCTACAACATTCTGGCTGTATATGCTGCGGCTATAGAATTAGGACTCGACAAAATGGATGTGCTCACAGCTATCAGTGCACTGCAAGCACCCGATGGTCGATTCCAATACATCAAAACACCCAACGGCATTACAGCCATTGTAGACTACGCTCATACACCCGATGCGCTGAAAAACGTGCTCAAGACCATTGCCGATATACGCACTGGCAATGAGCAGGTCATCAGCATTGTTGGTTGCGGCGGCGATCGCGACAAAACAAAACGTCCCGAAATGGCGCGCATTACAGCCGAAATGAGTAACCGCATAATCCTCACCAGCGACAATCCGCGCAGCGAAGATCCGGATACGATCATTCAAGAAATGAAAGAGGGTCTCGATTCTGTGCTGATGAAGAAAACACTCGCCGTGACCGATCGACGCGAAGCCATCAAGCTCGCGTGCACGCTAGCCAACGCGGGCGACATCATACTTATAGCCGGCAAAGGCCATGAGCGCTACCAGGAAGTAGCAGGCGTGAAGCATCCCTTCGACGACTTTCAAATAGTAAGTGAAACCTTAACCATGCTCGAGAAATAATGCTTTACTATCTATTTCAATACCTCGACCAGCAGTTCGATTTCCCCGGTGCAGGACTGTTTCAATACATCTCATTCAGAGCAGCGTTAAGCATCATTCTTTCACTGACTATTTCGATGGTGTTCGGCAAACGGCTCATAGCCATGTTAAAGCGCAAGCAAGTAGGGGAAACCGTGCGCGATCTGGGCTTGCAGGGGCAAATGGAAAAATCGGGCACGCCCACTATGGGTGGATTAATCATTCTGGCAGCCATTCTCATTCCGACCATCCTCTTCGCGAGGCTAACGAATGTTTACGTGCTCACAATGATCATATCTACCGTGTGGCTTGGAGCAGTCGGCTTTATGGACGACTACATCAAAGTGTTCAAGAAGGACAAACAAGGACTTGCGGGTACCAGTAAAATCATCGGACAAATTGGAGTTGGTCTCATCGTTGCGAGCATGCTCTACTTCAACGAAAACGTTTTCATAAAAACGAAGATTAACGACACGCCAATGGGAAGTTCCACTCTGGTAGCTGAAAGCGACCCTTCACTCTGGCAGTCCGAAAAATCGTTGAAGACTACCATCCCCTTCGTAAAAGACAATGAGTTTGACTACACCTGGCTTATGCCCGATAGCTGGGAAACTCCAACCACACTATTCATTCTATTCGCTCTAGTTGTAGTCATCATTGTAACCGCCGTAAGCAACGGCGCCAACATAACCGACGGCATCGATGGACTGGCGGCCGGTACGAGCGCCATCATCGGAGTTACACTCGCGCTTCTCGCGTATTTATCGGGCAACTACATTTTCGCCGATTACCTCAACATCATGTACATCCCACATGCCGGTGAACTGGTAATTTTCATTAGCGCGTTTGTGGGAGCATGTATCGGATTCTTGTGGTACAACACGTATCCCGCGCAGGTATTCATGGGAGACACGGGAAGCCTCGCACTCGGTGGTATCATCGCCACGTTTGCCATTGCGATTCGCAAAGAGCTGCTCATCCCCGTGCTCTGCGGAATCTTCCTGATAGAAAATCTATCGGTGATGATTCAGGTGTCGTATTTCAAGTACACCAAGAAAAAATACGGAGAAGGACGTCGCATTTTCTTGATGTCGCCTCTGCATCATCACTACCAGAAAAAGGGAATGCACGAATCAAAAATTGTTTCGCGCTTTTGGATTATCGGAATTCTCCTCGCCGTTTTAACCATCATAACACTCAAGACACGCTAAACTTGAAGAAGAAGATTGTCATATTAGGCGGTGGAGAAAGTGGCATGGGTGCCGCAGTGCTTGCTCTAAAGCAAGGCTTCGATGTTTTCCTTTCCGACAAAGGAATGCTCAAGGAAAAATACCGTGAGCAACTCAACGCCCACCACATTCCATTTGAGGAAGGCAGTCATGATGAAACCCGTGTTTTAAACGCAGATGAGATTATCAAGTCGCCCGGAATTCCTGATACCGCTCCACTAGTTGTTCAGGCAAAGGCGAAAGGCATTCCCGTCATTTCTGAAATTGAATTTGCTGCACGATACACAAAAGCCAAATTGGTTTGCATCACGGGTAGCAATGGTAAAACAACTACAACGCTCCTCACCTATCACATCCTGAAAAACGCAGGATTAAATGTGGGCTTAGCGGGCAATGTGGGCAACAGCTTTGCGCTTCAGGTAGCTGAGCTAAACTTCGATTACTACGTGCTCGAGATAAGCAGTTTCATGCTCGACACGATGTACGAATTCAAAGCTGACGTTGCCATTCTCACCAACATCACGCCCGATCATCTCGA
>JAIYBR010000134.1 GCA_027488435.1 Flavobacteriales bacterium | reverse complement strand
GCAGGTCCCCGCGCTTCACAGTTCCTCATCATTGGTGCGAAGTGTGTTGCTGCTCTGAAGGGTAAGTACAGCCCCGATATCGAGGATGTTCGCGCTGTTGCCGTGCCTATTCTGCGCCATCGCATCGTGCGCAATTACAAGGCAGAGGCGGAAGGCTATACGGTCGAGAAAATTATCGCAGAGCTACTTTAACTGTAGGTTTCTCTCGCATCAATCCACGGCAGGGCTAACGTAATGACAGCTAAACCGTGAGCCAGGTTATTGAATGCGAGCACGGCGATACTCCCAATAATCAAGATGGCCATCGTGCTGTAATGACGCGTGGGTCGGAATGCTAAACTTCCTACCAAACAGGTTGTTATGACGAGAAGCGCATAGGAAATGGATTTCCACAACCACCCAACTTTGGACGATGCATCGTAGATAAACGATCGAACAACGCTTGGCTGATGTATGAGATAGTAAATGGATTCTCCTTTAGGCCACTGACTAGACCCCCACATGAAGACAACAATGGTTACCACAACAAGAATGGTTAGTATGCGCATCGCTGCAATGGAAAGACTATTGAACCACTTGCGGATTGCAGAACCTGTTTCGTAGTGAACAGGGATCAATAGAAATGTAAATTGTAGCAGTAGTACTGCTCCCCAGCCAAGCACACTTGGCGCCGCCTGGTGCAGCATCATACCTGTGAGCCATGCTAAAAAGCGAGGTATCCACGAGGTGGAAGCGTTGCGCAGTCCGACCAATAGAAAAACCGGATGTGAGAAATAAACCCAGGCATAGATTTCAGGTTGATAGTAGAGTCGAAGCAAGGTGTTTTTTAGAAATGAATCGGGCATACCAAAACGAAATAACACGTTCTCTTCACCCCAGATAAGAAGGTGACCTGGAAGGGTCGTAATCCATAAGGCAATCAGAAATCCGAGCACGATGCGTGGCATGAACCGCAGAGCACGGTGCGTCGCGAAATCATCGAAGTATAGAAAGAGTCGTTTAATCATGGTGCTCCGTAAGGTGGGAAGGTGACGTATGAAAATTGTCGCGTTGGCGCTGCGTCCATCGCCGGAATAAACTCAATTGATGCTCGCAATTGAATGGAGTCGGGGTAGTTCTGTTCGTTATATCGCTCCATGCGCATAACATAGTAGACTGCCTTGGAGTAGGCGCTGCTTTCCATGATGGACTTTAATTCGGTCCGACCGTTTTCGCTGTACAAATTATGTGATAGCTGCCAGCGCAGTTCATCTGCAATCGATTGCTCAACCCGTTCGGCCTGACTGTTCGCCTCGAAAGAATAGCTTGCAGTGGCATCTTTCCATTCGCTCCAAGTCTTTGTTTTGTTTTTGATTCTAAACTCCAGTTCTATGACATTGGAGGGCAAATCGGATCCAAGTGTATTCCAAGGTTGCTCAAACAAGGGTTGAGTATAGCGATGTGCGAATGTGGCTTCATCAGTCGAAAACGCGCTTAGGGCGCATAGTGTATAGTGTATCGTAAGAATGATACCCCCTATGAAAGCAGCGAGAAGTGTCTTTTTCATATCAGTCACCTAAGTTAAAATTGTGGCTGTTTCCAATGCATGCTTTCGCTGTAAGTTTGTCACAAATCAATGTTTAATGATTGAGATAAAAGCAAACGACCCATCGCTGCGCTCATGGGTGCACGTTCCGGAGGGCTCCGATTTCCCCATCCAAAATTTACCCTTTGGTATTTTCCGCACAGACAGCCAATTTCCGCACGTTTGCTGTGCCATTGGCGAACAGCTTGTCGATTTGAAGGCCCTTCACGTTATGGGATATCTGGAGAATTTGCCCTTCACTTTGGAAGATATGGTGAGCCCAACCTTGAATCGTTGTATGCGACATGGTAAGCAGGCAATGCGCGAATTGCGCAATCGTGTTTCGAAATTGCTTCGAAGCGATATGCCCGACTTGCGCGACAAAGAGCACCATGTGCGCCAGGTGTTGTTTCGTCAGGATGAAGTGCAATTACTCATGCCAATTGCCGTGGGCGATTACACCGACTTCTACAGCAGTGAAGACCATGCACGCAATGTGGGAACCATGTTTCGCGACCCCGCAAAGGCACTCCTGCCCAATTGGAAACATTTGCCTGTTGGATATCATGGCAGGGCCTCCAGCATTGTTATAAGCGGAACACCTATTCGCCGTCCCATGGGCCAGGCAAACGTAAGCGATGAAACACAGCCCACCTTCGGTCAAACCAAGCAGCTCGATTTCGAATTGGAAATGGCGTTTGTAACGTTTGATGGAAAACCGCTCGGAGAGCGTATAACAACAGCCGAAGCAGACGATTATATTTTCGGAATGTTGCTCTTCAACGATTGGAGCGCGCGCGATATTCAGCGCTGGGAGTATGTTCCCCTCGGACCGTTTTTGGCCAAGAACTTTGCATCAACTGTATCGCCTTGGGTAGTTACGTTGGATGCTCTTGAGCCGTTTCGAGTGCCCGGCCCTGATCAAGATCCAAAGGTGCTGTCTTACTTGGAATACGAGGGAAAGAAAAACATCGATATTAATCTGCAAGTGGCTATCAAGCCGGAGAATGCCCAGGAAACGGTTGTATCAAATAGCAACTACAAATACATGTATTGGAACATGACTCAGCAACTGGCTCATCACACCGTAAACGGATGTAACATTCGTTGCGGCGACATGATGGCAAGCGGCACCATCAGCGGGCCTCATGAAGGTTCGTATGGAAGCATGCTCGAGATTGCTTGGAAGGGCACAAAGCCTGTTGCAATGAATGACGGCTCACAGCGAACGTTTATACAAGACGGTGATGCCGTAATC
>JAIYBR010000026.1 GCA_027488435.1 Flavobacteriales bacterium | reverse complement strand
TGGCGAGTGGCGAGTGGCGAGTGGCGAGTGGCGAGTGGCGAGTGGCGAGTGGCGAGTGGCGAGTGGCGAGTGGCGAGTGGCGAATGGCGAGTGGCGAGTGGCGATTGGCGAGTGGCGAGTTTAGATTGAGGGAGGGTCAAGTTAACCTGTAAACTCAAATTGAATATTGAAAAAAAGGCCTGACTAGGAATTTCCCAGTCAGGCCTTTTTCATTCGCCATTCGTCACTCGCCATTCGCCACTCACATCTCAAACGTGTCCATAAACTTCGTCGTGAAGTCGCCCTCACGGAACTTGGCGTTCTTCATCAATTTCTGATGAAACGGTATGGTTGTCTTGATGCCTTCAATGATGTATTCGTCCAGCGCGCGCTCCATCTTGGTGATGGCTTCTTCGCGCGTTTGTGCAACTACGATGAGTTTTGAAATCATGGAGTCGTAGTGCGGAGGAATAACGTAGCCAGCGTAGGCGTGCGTGTCCAGGCGCACACCGTGTCCGCCGGGTGAGTGGTACGATGTAATCTTACCGGGGCTTGGTGCGAAGTTCTTATAAGGATCTTCCGCGTTGATACGACACTGAATAGCGTGCATCTTCGGGTAGTAGTTACGTCCGGAGATTGGGTCGCCTGCTGCAAGTTTGATTTGCTCTTTCACCAAGTCGTAATTGATTACTTCTTCCGTGATGGTATGTTCAACTTGAATACGCGTATTCATTTCCATGAAGTAGAAATCACGGTTTTTATCGACCAGGAATTCTACCGTTCCAACTCCTTCATATTGCACTGCTTCTGCAGCCTTGATAGCAGCCTGTCCCATTTTCTCACGCAATTCGTCGGTCATGTAAGGTGAAGGGGTTTCTTCTACCAACTTCTGGTGGCGACGTTGAATAGAACAATCGCGCTCACTGAGGTGACATGCTTTGCCGTATTGGTCGCCTGCAATCTGTATTTCGATGTGACGTGGTTCTTCCACGAATTTCTCCATGTACATGCCGTCGTTGCCGAATGCTGCGAGTGCTTCTCGTCGGGTTTTGTCCCAAGCCTCACGCACATCTTCGTCGTTTTTGCATATACGCATACCCTTACCACCGCCGCCGGCTGTGGCTTTCATCATGATGGGGTACTTGATTTTATTAGCGATTTCGATGGCGTCTTCCAAACTTTCGAGCAATCCGTCGCTGCCAGGAATAGTAGGAACGCCTGCGTCTTTCATGGTCTGCTTGGCGCTCGACTTGTCGCCCATGGCCTCGATCATCTCGGGCGATGCACCGATGAACTTGATGCCGTTTTCCTTACACACTTTCGAGAAGGTGGCGTTTTCGGAAAGGAATCCGTAACCGGGGTGAATAGCATCAGCGTTCGTGATTTCGGCTGCTGCGATGATGTTCGGGATTTTTAGGTACGACTCCTTGCTTGGAGCGGGACCAATGCAAACTGCTTCATCGGCGAAGCGCACGTGCAGACTATCGCGATCGGCGGTGGAGTATACCGCAACGGTTTTGATGCCCATTTCTTTGCAGGTGCGAATAACACGAAGTGCGATTTCACCGCGATTGGCTATCAATATTTTCTTAAACATGATTTCTGTGTTCGTTGTTTAATAAGGGTCATGAACTCGCCCACAGGGGCAAGTCGCCGACGTTAGCTTGGCTGCTGTTTAAGCAGGCTCAACCAAAAAGAGCGGTTGGTCGTATTCCACCGGAGTGCTGTCGTTTACGAGTACCTTCACAATGGTTCCCGAAACTTCCGATTCGATTTCGTTGAAAAGCTTCATCGCTTCAATTACGCAAACTGTATCGCCAGCCTTGATGGTTTGGCCCACTTCAATAAACGCAGGCTTGTCGGGGGCAGGTGAGCGGTAGAACGTACCGATCATGGGCGAACGCACCTCGATGAGGTTACCCTTGGCTTCAGCAGCCGGGGCAGCAGGTGCTGCAGGTGCAGCGGCAGGCGCAGGAGCTGCTGCCGCAACGGCAACAGGAGCAGCGGCTGGCACAGCTACCTGTATCACTTCTTGCACTTTGCCTTTGGCTTCTGTGGCCTTGATGGTTATTTTGAAGTCTTTTTGCTCGATAGCTACTTCGCTCACACCGCTCTTGGAAACGAACTTGATGAGCTCCTGAATTTGTGAAAGATTCATATCCTGGTTTTCATTAAGGAACGCCGATTCTTCTGCTTTAGCAGTTGTTGTCGGAGTCGATTTGGGTTTATTTGTCTTTGCCAAAAGTAAACGTTTTAATTGGTTTGGTTATGCAGGTGTGTTGTAGGCCCATTTTACATACACAGCACCCCAGGTGAACCCACCTCCGAAGGCCGCTAGTATGATATTATCTCCTTTTTTTAATTGCTTTTCCCAGTCCCACAGGCACAAGGGAATAGTGCCAGCGGTAGTGTTTCCATAGCGTTGAATGTTGACCATCACTTTCTCGGGACCAACGCCCATGCGGCTGGCCGTTGCATCGATGATGCGCAAGTTGGCTTGGTGAGGAACGAGCCACGCCACATCGTCGGCCGAGAGGTGATTTTTCTCCATGATCTCAGCGGAAACATCGGCCATGCCTTTTACAGCGGCCTTGAATACCGGCTGACCATCCTGGAAAACAAAGTGCTCTTTCTTGTCGACGGTTTCGTGCGAGGCCGGCTTCACCGATCCACCTGCTTTCTGATGCAGATATTGACGGCCGCTTCCGTCGGATTTGAGTATGCTGTCTAGAATACCTGTTCCCTCTTCAGTTGGCTCGAGCAGGACGGCGCCGGCGCCATCACCAAAGATGATGCAGGTGGCACGGTCGGTATAGTCGATGATGCTCGACATCTTGTCGGCGCCCACCACAACTACTTTCTTGTATTTACCGGTTTCAATGAATTGGCTTCCGGTAGTTAGAGCATAGAGAAAGCCTGAACAGGCTGCATTGATATCGTAACTCCAGGCGTTTGTAGCACCGATTTTATCGGAAATGATGTTGGCGGTTGCTGGGAATACGTGGTCGGGGGTTACGGTTGCGCAAATGAGCAGGTCGATTTCTGAAGCATCTATACCGCGTTTGGCGAGAAGTCCTTTTACTGCCTCTGCCCCCATGTCGCTCGTGCCCAAGCCCTCTCCCTTCAGAATGTGACGTTCCTGCACACCTGTTCGGGTGCGAATCCACTCGTCGGTGGTATCGACCATCTTCTCTAAATCGAAATTGGTCAGCAGGTCGGGTGGGAGGTAGCCGTGAACGGCGGTTATAGCTGCGGTAGGTTTAG
Organism: Flavobacteriales bacterium; assembly: GCA_027488435.1. GTDB lineage: Bacteria > Bacteroidota > Bacteroidia > Flavobacteriales_D > Sanyastnellaceae > JAIBBG01. The sequence goes on along the minus strand of JAIYBR010000026.1, from coordinate 11,193 downwards.
ACATAGATGCGGTTAGACGATTAGAAATGCGGGCAAATGTAACAACGGATGAGGATTGTAGGATAGTAGGAAAGTAGGATTGTAGGGGGCGCCCCTGCTTTCTCATGAAATAGTTTGGTGCCGAAAGGGGGAGCTATTTCCCAATACGCGACGTTTTTGCCGCCGCCGAACGTTGTCGCCGGCGATTTATACCTAAAGACCAAGTTTTCGCAGATAGATGGGGAATCTTTCAATCAAAATCGGGAGCGCTCAATCTCCCTGCAATCCTATAATCCTACAATCTTACAATCCTGTTATCCTATACTCCTACAATCCTTTTCCTTGGAATTCTCAAAAAATAGATTACTTTTGCCGTCCGTTTTTGAAAATCGGTTGAAGTGAACAGATTAAAGGAATACCGCATTCCATACCTTGGGTTGAAGGCGGGAAGCCATCAATACGAGTTTCATTTGACGGACGAGTTCTTTGAGGAGTTTGAGTTTTCAGAAATTCAGGGCGCCGACCTGCAAGTGGCGGTAGACCTGGAAAAACAGAGTACGATGATTGTAATCCAGACGCTTCTTAGCGGTGGAGTTCAATCGGAGTGCGACCATTGTGGCGACCCCTTGCCACTGAGCATCCGAACCGAGCAACAACTGGTTGTGAAGTTTGGTAATGAAACCAGCGAGCAGGATGACGACATTTTGATTTTGGGTCCGAATGAACACGAAATCGATTTGGCTCAGTACTTTTATGAATACGCTCACTTGGCCTTGCCTGCAAGAAAGGCACATGCCGATGAAGCTGATTGCAACCAGCAGGTATTGCAGCAATTGGCTAAGTATAAAGTCGACCAAACCGCCAATACACAATGGGCAGCTCTGAAAAACTTGAATTACGAAGACCCCGAAGACAACGAATTTTTTGACGACGAAGAAGAATAACGATTTAATACCATACTAAAATGGCACATCCCAAACACAGGATCTCGCAGACCCGCCAGGCAAAGCGCAGAACGCACTACAAAATTGAAGCTCCCAATGTGGCTACTTGCCCAACAACAGGTCAGCCTCACTTGATGCACCATGCGCATTGGTATGAGGGTAAGCTTTACTATAAAGGTAAAGTGCTCGCAGAAAAGGAAAGCGCAGAAAAGGCTTAATCCTGTATGAACGACCTTCAGAGCCGGCCGCGTTTCCGCGGGCCGGCTTTCTTGTTTATACTGTAGCGCTGGGTGGAATGGTGAATTAGTGAATAGTGAGATGGTGAAACAGTGAAATGAATCTTTTGAGTTATGTTAGCAATGGCTAATGATTAGTCCTGGAGTAGCGACAAAATTGTGCCGATCCACTAAAACTTGAACGCAATGAAATCTTATCTTTTTTTGATGGCTTGTCTATTCTCATTGAGCAGCCTGTGGGCGCAATCCGACATTTCACCTGCGGTGTCGGCTGCGCTTAAAATGGGTGATGCAGCCGCTGTTGCCTCGCACTTTATGCCTCAGGTGGAACTTACTCTCCCTGCAAAGGATGGTTTGATGGATAAGGCACAGGCACAGCAAATGCTTGCCGCTTTTTTCGCAGAAAACCCTCCGCAGGCGTTCACCATTAAACATCAGGGTACTTCAAAACTCGACGATCAGTTTCGTATCGGAGAGCTTATCACATCTAAGGGAGGTTTTCGCGTTACGTTTTTCATGAAGAAAAACAACACCCTTCTGCAAATCAAACAACTTAAAATTGAACCGGCATCGTAGTGGCTCGGTTTATTTCTTTTTAATACAATGGATAGTAATACGAATGTCGGAGCTTTCGACATACACGATTTTATTCGCCGAGCACTTGCGGAGGATGTGGGCGATGGCGATCACACAACACTTTCAACCATTCCGGAATCTGCGCGAGGTAAGGCCCGATTACTCGTAAAACAGGAAGGTATTTTAGCTGGTGTTGAAATCGCGCGCATGGTGTTCGCGCAAGTTGATTCTTCTTTGACGTTTACGAAGTTGCTCGAAGACGGGGCTGACATAATGCCCGGTGATGTCGCGTTTTACATAGAAGGCCCCTCGCGTAGTATTACCATTGGTGAACGTTTGGCTCTCAATTTCATGCAACGCATGAGTGGAATAGCCACGAAGACGCATCGCATCCAATCGCTTATTTCCGATACCAAATGCAAACTGCTCGACACCCGCAAGACAACTCCCGGGTTTCGTTTTTTCGAAAAGGAAGCGGTTCGCATGGGCGGTGGTGTTAACCATCGCTTCGGGTTGTATGATATGATTTTAGTGAAGGACAATCATGTCGATTTTGCCGGTGGTGTTTCGCACGCTTTAGCACAGGTGAAGAATTATCTCAAAGCGAACGGAATGCAGTTGCGTGTGGAAGTGGAAGCCCGAAATATGGATGAAGTGAAGCAGATTGTCGAATCGGGTATTGCGTTTCGCGTACTGCTCGACAATATGACACCGGCACAAATTGCAGATGCGGTTCAATGGATTGATGGCCGTGTGGAAATAGAAGCTTCGGGTGGAATTACGGAGGCGAATATTCGCGAATACGCGCTTGCAGGTGTCGACTATGTTTCGATGGGTGCGCTAACTCATCAAATTCAATCGCTCGACCTAAGTTTAAAGGCCATGCAATAGTATCATTCGCTCTACTTTTGTCGCGATGTCTGAAGAACAACTTACCTGGAAAACAAAGCTGCGTAACATGCCGGTGGTGGCCAAATCGGTGCACTATCTCGATACGTTGCGTCTGCCTGGTTTTCAGGGTTTGTCGCTGTGGTATGTGTCTTCGTTCTTTGCGGAGTCGATAGTGAAGGGACAATTGGCAACACGTGCATCCGCTATTTCGTTTCGCATCTTCCTGGCCTTCTTTCCGGCCATCATCATCTTGCTTACGTTGATTCCGTATATACCCATCGATGATTTTCAGAAGTCGTTGTTCGATTCTATTCGTGGGTTTTTTCCGGGCGATACGTTCAGTCTTTTTGAAGATACACTCGACGACTTAATCAACCAAAAACACAGCGGACTGCTTTCGCTTGGTACGGTGTTGCTTCTCTATTACGCTTCTAATAGTATCAACGCGATTTTGATTGGTTTCAATCAGAGCTATCACTTCGAAGACAAAAGCCACCCGCTGGTGATGCGCATATCGAGCATCATTTTGATTTTTGTTCTCGGTTTTATCATGTTGCTTGCGGTTGTGGTGCTCGTCTTTAGCGGAGTAATCTTTGAGTACCTGCATCAAATCGGGATTATAGGTGACAGAGGATACCTACCCATTTTGAACGTTGCCAAATGGGCAGTATCCATTACGCTGGTATATGCAATCATCAGCACACTCTACAATGTGGGTGTGCGCAAACGCATTCGTCGTTGGACTTTTTGGAATGTGGGCGCCACGCTGGCAACCTTGAGTTTCGTTGTGACGTCGCTGGCATTCGCTTACTTCGTAAACAACTTTGCTACATACAACAAACTGTATGGCTCACTGGGAACACTGATGGTGTTGCTCATCTGGCTCAACATCAACTGTGTCATTGTGCTCATTGGTTTCGATTTAAACGTGAGCATTCGCAAAGCGCGTCGCAGCGTACCGAAGCCAAAGCCGATTATTAAAAATACCATCAGGGGTGAGGGGTAAAGGGTGATCGGAAAAGGGGTAATCGGAAAAGGGGTGATCGGAAAAAGTATAATCGGAAAGGTGGTAAAGGACCTAATGTCAGGGAGTCAATTCCCCTTATCCCTTTCCCGATCACCCCTTATCCCTTTTCCGATCACCCTTTACCCCTTTACCTTATCCCTTTTCCGATCACCCTTTATACCTAGAAGTTATCCAAGTCAATCGGTCTCATCACACCAAACCACTTCAACACTTTCTCGCCGATGTTGGGAACATCAATGTGTATGATGTAGACACCACTGGCGATTGGTATGTTCTGGTCGTTCTTCAAATCCCAGTCGAGGTAGGTCGTTGGATCGCCCTTCTTGAACTGACGGATGCGTGTTCCATTGAGGTCATAGATGCTGATGGTACACACCTCAGGCAGGTTGGTAATCTTCACGCGGTTGTCGAGCTTGCCTGTTTCATAGCTGCTAAAAGCGTAGTATGGATTCGGTACAATGTTGATGTTGTCGAGTGCGCTCGACAGAACTTCGCTGTTGTTGGTGGTAGCCGCCAGGTCTTTCGTTGAGAAGTAGTAGAGGTTTCTCCAACCGTTGCGCGAGCCGGGTGCATCTTGTGCGCCACCGCTTGGGTTGGCTTTAGCATACGACTTGGCCACGCGCAGGCGAATGCGACACGTGTTGGGGATAAGACCCTCTTCAGGAGAAAGCAAGGAGTTGCCATTGGCGTTAATCTGTCCAAGTGATGTGGCAGTGCTCAGCGCAGAACCCACCCAGGTGCAGGCGCGGTATACCTTCTTCAAATTCGTTGCAGACAACGTAGGATTTCCCAAACGAGAGAACAGGAACTTACCCTGGTCGTATCCGGGACAATACGTAGTGTCAGCACCCAGCGCAGGATCACCTTCGTCATACTCTTCAAACATCTCAGCACGGATGTTCTTGAACACATAGATCCAGTGCTGACCGCCGAACAACGGCTGTCCACTTGAACCAAACAAACGATTCGACGGATTGAAGAGCATGTCGTTTCCGTTCTCACCCACCAGCCAGCTGTCTTCACCAAACGCTACATTGAGGCGTTCGCCTGTGCCCACGTCAATCACATAGCCCGGGAACCAGCCCATGCCCCATGGGCTTATCAAATCGCCCTCTGCTGCATTATAACCGGCATCGTCTGAGGTGCGGCCGTTTTTATCGACCGACTTATGACGGCGGCAATGCATCTTGTCGGGCTCACCATTGGCTCCATTGAAATCGTCTTTGGCAATGGCTAGAATCGGCTGCATTTCCAGCACAGGGCAACGCGTCCACTTCGACTTATCGGAAGTAAACACCACGTCAATGTTGTTGAGACCTTTGAGGTTGGAAATGTTGGAGAAAGTGGGCGGTGAAATATCGCCCTTTAGTGCCGGAATGGTTGGCGACGTTGTATTAAACCACTCGGTAACAGCCGGAGGGCCGTCACTAATGGTTACTTCATCGCTGTAAGAAACCAAACAGTATGGCGACCAGGTTCCGCCAATCACCTTCTCGTACGATTCTGACGCATCAGTGAAGGGTTCTGAGTCCGAACCATTTTTATAGTCGTCGTAGATGGTTTCACTCTCGGGGGCATCCACCGTGGTTGTTTCAACCGTACCTGCGCGAATCCAGTTCAAATCCGAGAATCCGTCTTCATCGGGAATACCGGTGAGCCACGGGTTGAGCGGATCGGCAAACTCGATATCGCCATCGAGGAAGTCTACTTTGTGTTTGGCAAGTCCGCCATCTTCGTTGAAGTATACATACTGTCCCCAGGTAAGACTCAAGCCGTAGTCGATTAGCAAATCTTCGTTGATGGCAGAGAATGCATTGAAGGAAGAATCGACCTGACCGGTGGTGATGTTTTCCAATTTCCAGCGCATATCGGCAGCATCGAAATCGCCAACAGCATCGCTCAGGCTGAGTTCAAACTCACCTGCCGGCACACGCAACGGGTCGATAACCTTCACTTGCACAGGACCACCACCGGGTAGGTAACTGGCGCGCTCAGCGAAGTATGGTTCGTTCAAAATTTCATTCTCCGTTTCAGCTGAAAGGTTTAAAATGTTCTTGCCGTTACCGCTTCCTTCTATGCGGGTAATCGGAACACCTGATCCATAGCCGGCGTTGATGATGGTGCCGCCGTTTTCGGTAGCAGTGTTGTGCGGAATCGCCGCCACTCGCGGTATCTGACCAATAGCACTCTTACGAGAAGCTTTATAAACTTCATCTTGTCCTGTGCTGGTAGCATAATCATACTCCTGGTACTTGTTGTAACCATAAGCAACGGCCATGAAATAGTAGGTCTTGTGATTAACTAGTTGAGGAGCTCCCAGCGCAAATGCGTCGGTAGTTACGCGCAGTGAATGCTGCACTCCTTCATTAGCTCCCTGAACCATGAGCGATGGCGTAATCAAGCCTGTAGTCTGATCGCGATCGTAATTGACAATCTCAATAACGTCGTTTTGGATGTCAAACTGTGCAATGAGGCGAGCCTTGTTAATATCACTCAAATCAGCATTGCTTACTTGATCATCCTTTAATTGATAAATTAGGTAACCTTCAAATCGGTAGCTCCTTTCTTCGAGGGTAAGGTTAGTTCCATCCTGCAACTCTTCTGGAATTGAAGGGTCAAACTCTGAGTACTGCTCCTGGTAGTTATTCGAAGCAGGATTGTTATTGGTAAGCATCAAAATGAGCTCCCTGTCGAGCTCGCGCACTGTAACATCGGGAGCATCGGGACCATTTACCAATTCGAAACAATTATCAAACAAAGACTGTGCTTTGTCATCAGCCAAACGCAATAGTTCAACCGATTCCTCCGGACCGCCGCCAACTGCTCTAGCCCACACAACACCAAGTGTAATATTGTTATAGTCTCCAGGTTGCAACGTAAATGGACCAGCTGCCTGAATGAATCGACGGTCGGCAGGAGCATTTCCTGTAGAGCCTTGTGCATTCAATTCTGACCATGGCACTGAGGTAGAAGGAGGAGCGACTCCATAGGTGCTCCAATTGTACGGGTCGGTATCACTCGGAAACATGTATTGAGCGGGCACACCGGAAACAACGCCTGCGCCGCTCACACCATTACCACCAAACAACATCTCCTGGCCATTTTTCCAAATACCACGCATGTAATTGTAATAATGCTGCGGTGAGGCAGGCTCACCATTGATTGGGTTTGATGAATTATTATAGTATACGAATCGACGCATACCGAATCGTTCGTTATCGACGATTGTATCACCGTAACCAATTCCAAGACCCGAATAGGGAATACCCAATTGTTCCTCTGCGAGTATGACATCCTGGGTAAGTGGATTCGCTTCGCCATCTTCATCTTGGTATGGACCTTCAAAGAAGTCAACACCTACAGCAGGTGGATTTTGACCATAACCCAGGGAGCCAGTTCCAGCTTCATCGAAAGAGTCTCCGTTATAACAGTAACCCAAACCACGCTGCACGTCGCAACCGACATAGTCGTCATTAGCGAAACCCAAGTCGGGGTCTACCCATGATCCAAAGTATGTTTCAGTCAGGGTCTGTGAACCCTGGTTAATGAGTACATAGTTTAGGAACGTCATGTTATTCACCTCATCGTTTGTGGTAAAGGCGAAAGCCTGGGCACGCACTTCCATTCCGATTGGCAAGCCTTGCGACTCAGTGTGAACATTACCCTTGTCATTGAAAATCCAGAAGTAGGTCTGGTCACCAAACAAAGGAATTTGGTCTTCGCGACGACGGGTAGCACAGTCAATTTCACGAAGGAAATCGTACCATGGATAGTCTCCATACTCCGGATCATAAAGGCCATTGTTGTTGTAATCTTTGAATGGTCCTAGGTAGTAATCTTGGCCTGCGGCTGTGTTACCATGCGCTGGAAACAGATTAAAATAACTTGGCATGGCATAGCCATCAGGGAAAATCTCCGCAATTTCTTCTGCCGAAGCACCTTCGTTTACCATATCCCAGTAGATTCTGTGTCTCACGGCGTCTTCGCGAAGGGTAACCGCAAACTTATCATAGTCCAGGCAGGTTTGGGCTGTAACCTCTGCAGTACCCCCTGTTGATAGAGGACCAGGCCAGAAATCATTACCATTTTGACGGAAGCGAACCGCAGCAAGCTTCAAGGTTTGGTCTTGTGATTTACCGCCCATCCAGAGTCCGCCTGCGTAAATCGATGAAACACCACCTGCACCGGTTTCTGTCTTGGGTACTTCATAGGCAGAAGTTCCATTGGCGCGGTTCTGCCACATGTTACCACCCGTTTCAATGCGTGCACGCACGTTGTTCCATTCCAAATCGAGAAGCGCAGTAGCAGGAGCGCAAGCAGCTGCTCTGGTCGCAATAGGCTCATCGTTGTTTTGGGTTGACATGCCGGAGTTTCCGGAACCTACATAGCGATAGGCCTGTGCTGCTACCGCGAACAAAAGGCCTGCGGAAAGTGCGGTTATTTTATACATGCTTTTCATATCGAAAATTTCCTTGAATATCCTTAAACGATTTAACTCTTAAAAATCTAAACGTACACCCAAACGAATCTGGCGTGGAGCAGCCAAGCGGTTAGGGTCATTCACAAACATTGAGTAATAATTACGGAAGCTGTCGGGGCTATTTTGTTGATTGATGAACTGCTGTGCCTGTGCTGAAGCCAAGTAGCCATCATCTTCCGGAATTCCAGTGAAGCGGTGCACAGAGCGCACGTTGCGCGTATTGAGTAAGTTGGTTACCCAAACATACACATTCAAATTAGCCTTTGGTTTACCTGTCTTTTCTTTTCCGAAGTAAAGGTCAAAGTTTCTGTCAACTTGGAAATCGAGTGAGAACTGCCAAGGCAAGCGGGCACCATTGATAGAACCCTCAGTGCTTGGCGTGATTTCACCGGTTACAGGTGTAGCAAATTGCTGTGGTGTGTATGGAGTTCCAGAGCCAAGGTTTGCGATAAAGTTGAAACCGGTGTTGGCCAATACCTGGAAGTCCTTAATCATAGGACCATTGTAGTCGGTGCCACCAGAGAAGCGATAGTCAGTTGTCACGATGATTCGGTGACGCTGATCGTAGTTAAATGGATTGATGCTTCGCAAGTTTGGAATACCAGCATTGATAAGTGCCGACTGCGATTGAGAGGTAGAACCCGTTCCGTCAGCAAATTGCAGGGTATAAGAAGCATTCAAACGAATGTTTCCGGTTCTGCGCAAATCATAAGTAAGTGTTAGACCTTTTACAGTACCGAAGTCGATATTATCGAATGCGCGATATGCAATCGGATAAGCACCATTGAATTTGCGAATCTGAATCATGTTGCGCAATTCACGGTAGAATGCTTCTATTTTCAGAGAGGAGGTCTTCGACAATACCTGCTGGAAACCGAGTGCATAGTCTACAGTGCGCTCCGGCTTCAATGCGGGATTCGTGATGAGAGGGTCGCTCTGGAACTTCATGTTTAGATAATCGGTAGGATCGAAACGTGAGAATTCAGTAGGACGCTGAGTTAATACATCGTAGTGAGCGAAGAATGTAGCCTCATCGCTGATCGGGAATGAAAACGCGATACGAGGCATGATGTTCACTGCAGGAACATAGTCTTTGAACGCCTTAGAGTTCAACAAATCATCTTTCGAACCCTTCAGATAAGGTTTAGGGTTTCCGGAACCACCAATCACAGCAGGGTCAGAAACTAACTGACCAGTGGCATTGTACCAGTTATTTCCATCGCGGTAACCTGTGATGGTCGTTGGACGATCGAGATCATCTACATAGACAACATAATCACTTCCGATGTTGGCCGGATGATCACCCAATGTTGTAACTTCCTGAGCTGTTCTGGCTTCGCCCACTACGAATGGGTCTTTCAAAACAGGCTGGTTTGCATCGTAGCGGTCGACACGTACACCCAAGTTGAAGATAAGGTCATCGAAAGCGAACTTATCCATGATGTAACCCGAGGTGTAGATCGGTTCGAATGCACCAATTGGACGGCTGAAATATGTGATGTTACCTCGCTGGTAAGTGGACGCGAAGAAGTCGTCAATTGTTGGCTTTCTTCCCGTCAGCTTGTTTCCGTGAGAATCATATCCGTAGTAAGAAACCAATTGATTTCCTCCATTGAGCAATTCATCCGAATTGAACATGTTGATTGACAAGAATTCAGGACTGAGATTATCGATATTGAGGTAATCGCCACCGCGAGGGTTGAGACCCAAAGCTTCACGCAGATTGTAGTCGAACTCAGATTGGTTGGTCACTCCGACAGCTGTGTTATAGTATACGTAGTAGTTTCCGTCTACATAGGTGATAGTTGAGTCATAGAGAGCGATAGGAGCTACACCTGTAGTATCGAAGCGTTGGTTGTCCAATTTTTCGATGTGTGAGTTTGTGTTCAAACGAGCCAAATTCCATAGGCCTACAGGCGAAACACTGTAACCTGCGTCATTGCGTTGTTCAAATTCAAAACCGATTTGAAGTGCGTGGTCACCAATGTCGGCAGATCCGATACCACTCACACGGAATTGATTATTCGAGAAGACAGAATAATTGTTGTTCTGGGCACCGAGGTAACTCCAAAGGTTGTAAGTACCTGGAGGCGCATCACCATTGCGAAGACCATTAGCACCGGTAAGGTTGTTCAAGTTGGCTGCAGGATTGATACCAAGGAATGCCTGAGTGCCTGGGTCATCTAAGTAAATTTGATTACGGTCTCGAATGATATTTCCATTTGCATCTGTAATTTCATTCAATGCAGCTTGGTAGAAAATGGTTTGTTGTGCACCCTCATAATATTGATTCGTAATCGCCGCTAAGTCAGCATTAAACTCAGACGGTGTGAAGAACGTATTGATATCCTGGAAACCGGTTTGCTTGAAATAGGAACCTGGAATTTGTTCATAGGTATTACCGCGAATAATGTCGAAGTAGCCCACGTGTCCATAGTTGAAGAGATTGTCACCATGTGTTTCATCTTGACTATTTCCGTAGTTGCTTGAATAGTCAACCATCACGCTGTAGAAGATGTTCTTGAGATTGGAAGTACTTGCCTCTTCCCCATCAGCATTGCGGAAACGCTGACTGAATTTAGCATAAGCACGCCAGTCGAAGTTGGTGTTGAGCTGGTTGTTGTCCCAGTTCATGAGCTGATTGCCGCGAGTTGCATCGCGTCCGCGGTTGAATGCTGCGGTTCCACCAAAGGTAAGAGTAACATTCTCGGACGTGTTTACATCAATTTTAGCAACCAGGTTTGCTGAACGATCTCGGGCGTTCATGCGGGTTTTGGTTATTTCGAAATCATCAGCAGTCAAGTAATCTGCGTTGTAGAGAACACCCGTTGCTGCGCCGTTGTCGCTGATGTTCGGTCGCAGAGGATTCTCCAATAATTCTGTGCGCACATCTTCCTTTAGGCGATTCACACCACCAAATTGGGGATCCGGATCTACGATATCTGTATAGTTACCAGAAACGAAAAATCCAAGAAGTGGTCTGCCACGTTCCCCCTTCTCGTTCTTAGAGAACAGAAGAGGCCCCGATAGCGAGCCCTCGAAAAGATTGTAACCATATTG
>JAIYBR010000282.1 GCA_027488435.1 Flavobacteriales bacterium | reverse complement strand
CATTGATATTATTAGCGGTCGCAACCTTCGGTATCACCGCATACGCCGGAAACCCGGATCGTGCAGGCTCTGCAGGCGCAAGTCAATTGCTCATAAATCCATGGGCACGCAATTCAGCGTTGGCCAATTCTGCCATGGCCAGTGTCACTGGTATAGAGGCTTCTTTTTTAAATGTTGCAGGCTTGGCCTCTGTGCGCAACACTGAGTTGGTTTTTTCCAATAACCAATACTTGGTAGGAACCGGCATTCAAATCAACTCTTTAGGTTTGGGAAAGCGCTTGAGTGAGTCGAGCGTTCTGGGAATAAGTGTCACGAATATGAGTTTTGGTGATATAGAAATCACCGAAACCGATTTACCAGAAGGCGGCATAGGTAATTTTTCTCCATCTTTCACGAATATTAGCTTGAGCTACGCGAAGAGTTTTTCGAATAGTATTTATGCGGGTATCACAGCTCGTTTGATTTCTGAATCAATCTATAATGTAAGTGCGCAGGGTGTCGCTTTCGATGCTGGTATTCGTTACGTTACAGGTGAGAAGGATAATGTTCGCTTTGGCATTACCCTTCGAAATGTTGGTCCGCCTATACGTTACAGTGGTGATGGTTTATCGTTGGATGCAACTGTATCAACGGGATCAGGCAATACAACCACGCTCAACATGGACCAGCGATCTGAAAAGTTTGAATTGCCATCGATGGTGAATGTAGGATTTGCCTATGACTTTAATTTTAGTGAGCGCTCTAAGCTCACAACAAATCTCCAGTTTACCTCTAACTCGTTTACCCGCGACCAGTTTGGATTTGGCGCTGAGTATGCTTTCAACAATCGTTTCATTTTGAGAGCCGGTTATCAATATGAAGCGAATATCAATTCTGACGAAGATCGAACAACTGTATTTACGGGTCCCGCTGCAGGTTTCACTGTGCAAGTTCCTGCTGGTAAAAACGGGGCTATGTTAGGTCTCGACTACGGTTATCGTGTGACGAATCCGTTCAATGGTGTGCATACTATCGGTGTGCATGTTGACCTGTAATTGAAAAGAATTTACATTTGTGTTCATACTCGGAAAACCCTTCAAGGGTTTTTCCCTTTTTATAGACCTCAGGAAAAAAGTTTATAGTTATGTCTCAATTAGCCTATTATACAGCAGAAGGACTAAAGAAGCTCAAGGACGAATTGCATCATTTGAAAATGGTCGAACGTCCTCATATAACGCAGCAAATTGCGGAGGCACGCGACAAGGGTGATCTTTCCGAAAATGCTGAATATGATGCTGCAAAGGAAGCGCAAGGATTGCTCGAAGCGAAGATCGCCAAAATGGAGACGCTTGTTGCCAACGCACGTTTGATCGACGATAGTCAAATGGATAGCAGTAAGGTTTTCATCCTTTCGAAAGTGAAAATTAAAAACCTGGCCAATAAAGCCATTTTGGAGTACACACTTGTTGCAGAGAATGAAGCGAATCTCGCGCTGAAGAAAATCTCTGTTGATTCTCCAATAGGTAAGGGGCTTCTGGGAAAAAGGGTTGGAGATGTTGCGGAGGTACAAATACCTGCTGGTAAAGTCCAATTCGAAATTCTCGAAATAACTCGTTAATGGCAACCCTATTTACCCGCATAATTCAAGGTGAAATTCCTTGTCACAAGATTGCAGAAAACGATAAGTTCATCGCGTTCCTCGACATTACTCCAGTAGCGAAGGGACACACATTGGTGGTCCCTAAAATGGAGGTCGATTACTTTTTTGATCTAAATAGTGAATTGCTCGCCGAGATCAATCTTTTTGCAAAAGAGGTAGCTTCAAAACTCCAGAGAACAATTCCTTGCAGAAGAATTGGTGTCGCGATAATTGGTCTCGAGGTTCCGCATGCACACGTGCACCTCATCCCTCTCAATACAATGGCCGATATCAATTTCAGCGCAGCTCGACTACAGATGAGCTCTGATGAATTGGCCGGTTTAGCCACAGAAATAAGAAGCGCTTAGCCAACCACACCCTTATCCCTTACCCTTTACCCTTTACCCCTTACCCCTCATCTGAGCGTACTCTTTCGCGAAATAGGACAAGATAATGTCCGCACCTGCACGCTTAATACTCAGTAGCATTTCGGGCATTGCCTTGTCGTAGTTAATCCATCCTTTTTCTCCTGCTGCTTTCAACATGGCGTATTCACCGCTCACATTATAGGCGGCAATTGGAAGTGTAGTGTTTTCTTTTAAGGTTTGGATGACGTCGAGATAACAAAGTGCCGGTTTCACCATCAGGTAATCGGCACCTTCCGCTTCATCAAGCGCGGCCTCGCGCAAAGCTTCTCGTTTGTTGGCCGGATCCATCTGGTATGTTTTCTTGTCGCCAAACTTGGGTGCAGAATCGAGTGCATCACGAAACGGGCCGTAGTAGGCACTTGCATATTTGGCCGTGTAAGACATAATTGATGTGTCTGAAAAACCGGCAGAATCTAACGATTCGCGAATGTGCTGCACCCTGCCATCCATCATGTCCGATGGACCGACAATGTCTATACCGGCTTCAGCCTGATGCACGGCCATACGTCCAAGTATGGGAAGTGTGCGATCATTGTCAATATTACCTCCCAACACATAACCATCGTGCCCATCGCTGCTATAGGGATCCATGGCAACGTCACTCATTAAGCATACTTCCGGGAAGTGTTGCTTGATGGATCGAATAGTGCGCAAGTAAAAGTTGTCGCTGCGCATGGCGTAGCTTGCTTCTTTGTCTTTTAAACTGTCTTCGACCGCAGGAAAAATCACAAAGTTGTTTAGACCTAATACTATACACTCTTCGATTTGACGAATGATAAGGTCTTCCGAATAACGCGAGATTCCGGGCATGGAAGCAATGGGCACGCTAATGCCTTTGCCATCGACCAGGAATAGGGGATAGATGAAATCGGTCACATGGAGTTCAGTTTCGCGAATCATGTCGCGGATGGCTGCACTTTTGCGATTACGTCTCGGACGTTCATTCATGGGTTGCATTGCTTTGTAGTTCGGAAATACTCTGTTCAATAATAGTTAATGTGTCACTATACGATTTCAAAACCTGAAGAATACCAGCATCTCCGGTTTGTGCACCGAAGGGATTTCGGATACCACCATTGATTTCATCCAGGGAAGGCAACAAAATCAAATGATCTCGCCATACATGTAGTTCTGATTGTTTGAACTCGAGTTGGCTTGCAGTCGTTTTGAGATTCGCATAGCGCATGCGTCGAAGACTATCGGTCGCTAACAATGTATCATTGCTCATGGCAGCAGACATTTCGCGGAGGGCAATCAGTTGTGAATTCAAGGCTGAATCTACGCTAGAGGTGCGCTTAAGCACATTCTCTTGAACTGCCCGACACTCTTTCAATGTGGGGCTCTCGGCGCTTTCACAGGCTGTAAGGAGTATGAAGAGGATAGTAAAAGCTCGATACATAGGATTTATTCCTGATTGATTTTGTTGTTTTTTTTAGGAACCGGATCGTAACCAAAACTGCCCCATGGTTGGCATTTAAGAATCCGGCGAAATCCCAACCAGCATCCTTTCAATACGCCCCATTCGTCTATGGCTTGGGCTGTATAATGCGAACAGGTTGGATCGAATCGGCAATTTTTCCCCAATAGTGGCGACACATAGCGCTGATAAACGCGTATCGGGAAAATGAAGAGCTTCTTCAATGGAGGCATTCTTTAGCGCAAAAGTAGCGCAGAGTTAGCCCGGAAACTTTTCGATAGCGAGACCCAATGCTGCCAGAAAGGAAATGCCTGCGAGTATTTTGGGGAGTTTCGTTTTCGCTGATGGCAGTGCAAGTGTAATAATCGCAACGACAGAAAGAATAGCGGTTAGAATGAGCACCTGTCCAACTTCAACACCCAGGTTAAATAGAAATAGCTGACTGACAAATCCCTCACTCTCGCCTGATATCATTCGAAAAAAACTCGAAAAGCCCATACCGTGAATGATACCGAAAATGGCAGCCGATGAGTAGCGATAAATCGAAACAGATGGTGAGGCACTATCCAATAAATTGAAAATAGAAGTCGCAAGAATGGTAACGGGAATTAAAAATTCAATGAGCCCCGAAGAGAATCGAATAACATCGAAAGCAGCCAACGCCAGGCTTATACTATGGCCAACTGTAAAAGATGTAGCCAAAATTGCCACAGGCTTCCAATCCTTGAATGTAAAAGGGGCGCACATAGCCAGTAAAAAGAGCATGTGGTCATAACCCTCTATATCCGTGATGTGCGAAATGCCATCGGTAAAAAAAACGGCCATTTTACTAATCAGAACCTAACTGATATGTCTCGCCATTCACGGTTAACGTGAAATCGCTATCACAGCTGCCATTGCCAAAATCGATATAGCGCGGTTCATAATCCTGAGGTTGTAATGTAATTCTTCCGCTAACTAGCCAAGCGCAACTTAATTCTGCTCGAAGAGCCTGTGTAATGGTCATTGTATAGGGAATTCCGTTTCGGTTAATTCCTGATCCGCTGCCTGTAATCTCATAAACATCGTCAAACCAACCCGGGGTATACTGACCTTCTACCCACGTGCGAACGCGATTGGCTGTCCAACTCATGGTCCACGCATTACCCGGGGCGGTTACAGTGCCGTTCACAGAGATAGCGTAATGAAGCTGACCGCTATCGTTTAACCCCAAGTTTTCAATTCTTTTAGAGCCTTGTACCAGATTCCCGTTTACGGTATAATTCTCAGGGGTAATTGTAATGACAGTGCCTGGTTCACGGTATCGGCCGCTATATGTTACATGCAGTATACCTTTGCGAATTCTGCCATCATTTCCCACACAATCATTGGTGCCAAAATCAATCAATATTGTTTTCGGATTACTGAGCGTATCAACAATGATAGTGTCTATACAGCCAATGATGTCCTCACGAATTCCACTGGTATTAGAAGAAATATCATCTACAACTTTGAACATGTCGGAAAATAAATTTTCCGCAGTGTTATTGTCTGAGGAAATACGAGAGTCTAACATGTCCCTCTCTCTTCTTTCCTTGCGGCATGAAACAAGAAGCACAGCTAGAGTTATTGTCAGTAGGGCAAATGTATTTTTCATAGTACTAATTTATAGATTTGACTGCAGAACGTATGTTAAGGTTTAAAATTTTACCGCATTTTTCGTGTAGTGTAAAAATCTCCCTGAGAATTCATTATTTAAATCAGCGTCGAAACGACCAATTTCCTGAATGTGCCAATACGATTCTTCTATCACAGGAAAGAATACATCAGCATCGTCAAAGGAGCCATTCACATGCGTGAGGTACATCTCATCAACAAGTTTTTCCTCGATTGCTTGACGATAAATCTGTGCTCCTCCGATTATGAAAATTTTCTCTGCTTGCAGGGTGCGCGCTTCATCAATTGCAGATTGTAAATTGGAAAACACATGCGCGCCTTCTGCACTAAAATCAGCGTTACGGCTCACCACCGCATTTGTTCTGTTGGGCAACGGCCGAAAGCGCGGCGGTAAACTTTCCCAGCTTTTTCTTCCCATAATGACCCAATGCCCGGAAGTAAGCGTTTTGAAAAATTGCATGTCGCTTTTCAGTCGCCACAACAAGTCGTTGTTTCTGCCAAGCTCCTGGTTTTTGCCAATGGCTGCAATGAGTATGATACTTGATAAATGCTGCACGTGTTCCGGTTATTCTAAACTGCTACGGCAGCTTTGATGTGAGGGTGAGGATCATAGTTTTCGAGAGTGAAGTCTTCGTACACAAATGCGAAAATGTCTTTTACATCTGGATTTATTTTCAGCGTGGGTAACGTTCTGAAATCGCGTGTGAGCTGCAGTTTTGCTTGTTCTATGTGGTTTGAGTACAAATGCACATCGCCGCCTGTCCACACAAAATCGCCCGGTTGCAAATCGCAAACTTGAGCCATCATGAGCGTAAGAAGGGCATAACTGGCAATGTTAAATGGTACGCCCAGAAACGTGTCGCAGCTGCGCTGATAAAGTTGACAAGACAGTTTGCCATCGGCTACGTAAAATTGGAATAAGCAATGGCAGGGAGGCAATGCCATCTGATCAATGAACGAAGGATTCCAGGCACTCACAATATGTCGTCGGCCATCGGGATTCTTTTTCAGACCCTCTACAAGTTTACTTATCTGGTCGGTGTGTGTGCCATCGGGGTTAGGCCAGGAACGCCACTGATAGCCATATACGGGTCCGAGGTTGCCTTGCTCATCGGCCCATTCATCCCAAATCGAAACGCCATTCTCTTTAAGATAGGCAATGTTGGTGTCGCCTTTCAGAAACCATAGCAATTCATGGATGATCGACTTTGTATGGAGCTTCTTGGTTGTCAGCAAGGGAAATCCTTCCTGCAAGTTGAATCGCATCTGATGACCAAATACACTCAAGGTGCCCGTTCCTGTTCGGTCACTTTTTTTGACACCGTTATCAAGCAAATGCTTTAATAAATCGTGATACTGCTTCATGTCACGAAAGTAGGCTGAGCCTGCCTATTCGTGTCCCTTTTGAAGCCGCGTTTTGTTCACCAATGTTTAACAGCTTTCGACCTTGATGAGTTGCAAAAGGGTGCGCGCTCGTTGCTGCGCCGCCTGCAAGTTGTTGTCGGTTACGGTTACGTGACCCATTTTTCGAAATGGCTTCGTATGGGGCTTTCCATAAATATGAAGATGAACTCCGGGCATTTGCAATGCTTCACTAAGTCCTTTGTAGTGCACGGCCCCTTCATGGCCGGCTGCTCCCAACAGGTTAATCATCACGGCAGGTTGAATCAGCGACGTGCTCCCAAGTGGAAGCGATAAAATGGCTCTTAAATGCTGCTCGTATTGCGATGTGGTGCAGGCTTCTATCGTATGATGGCCGCTGTTGTGCGGCCGGGGTGCCATTTCATTCACAAGCAATGCACCCTCGTGGGTGAGGAAGAGCTCTATCGCAAGCAAGCCTACAAAGTCGGCGGCTTCAACAATGCGGCGAGCTATCGCTTGCGCTTCGAGTTCGACCTGCGTATTTACTTCAGCAGGGCTAAAAAGGAATTCTACCAAGTTGGCCTCCGGATTAAATTCCATTTCTACCAGGGGGAAAATGCTGGTTTCTCCCTGTTTGTTGCGAGCAATGATAACAGACAATTCCTTTTCGAAAGGAACTAGTTCCTCCACAATACAAGGTCCTTCAAATGCCGATTTTAAGTCTTCCTGAGAGCGGATAATTTGAACTCCTTTTCCGTCGTAGCCGCCTTTGCGAGATTTCAAGACAAAGGGAAGGGGATGGTTCAAGACCTCCAATTCTGATCGATTTTCTACCAATTGAAAGGGAGAAGTGGGGATACCGTTCGCTCGATAAAATTCTTTTTGTAATCCTTTGTCCTGAACCATTCGCAGGAAGGAAGGCTTCGGATAAACAGCCACCCCGTTATTTTCAAGCGCTTCCAATGCCGTGGTATTGACGTGCTCGATTTCAACCGTAATCACATCTTTACCTTCTCCAAAAGCCAATACCGTGTCATAATCTTGAAATGAGCCATGCGTAAACTCATGACAGATGGCGCTGCACGGCGCGTCGGCGGCCGGATCGAGCACTGCCGAACGCACATCATAGTTGGCAGCCTCTTGCAATAGCATGCGACCTAATTGCCCGCCACCTAAAATGCCTAATCTAAATGTATCGGAATAGAAAAATTTCACAGCGCGAAGATACTTCTCGCTTCTATGTTCGCAAGATTACGATTACTTCAAAATTTCTTCAATCATGGCGCGCATGGCTGCTTCATCCTGAAATCCATTGACTCGCTTAATCTCAGTTCCGCTTTTGAAAGTGGAAACAACCGGGATGTTGTCGATATTCTGCGATTTAACAACAGTTGCCGCCTCGTCAACATTGATTCGCACAATTTGAACCTTGCCAGCATATTCAGCGGAAAGCTTGTTGAGAATGGGTTCCATTTTTTTGCAGGGCCCACACCAGGGTGCATAATAGTCAATGAGAACGGGTGTGCCCGAAGAAAGTAGTTTATCAAGGTCGGCTTGCGTGAAGTTTTCCGCCTGCATTCGTTCTGCTTTAGTCGTTTCCATTCCGGCTGAAGCCCAGGCCATGTAGCCGCCTTTCATGTCGTAAATGGTTGTGAAGCCAAGTGCCTTCATTTTTGCTACGGCATCGGCACTGCGCCCGCCCACCTTACAATAGACGAATACGGGTTGTGTTTTATCGAGCTTACTTACCTGCGATTGAAATTCAGGTGCAAGCACGTTGAAGTTCACGGCATCTTGCAAATGTCCCATCTGAAACTCCTCCGGCGTGCGCACATCAATTATGGTGGCATTCGGAGTTGTTTTCAATGCTTCGGAAAAGGCCTGCGCACTCACCAACTGAACACCCTGAGGTTGTTGTGAATGATTTGCGCAGGAAAAGAACATAAGAAGCACAACGCTTAAGAAGATTGATTTCATTTCTTGGAGTATCATGAACGCGAAAGTAGTGGGTGCAATGTGCTTTTGTAAGTGACAAAAGTTACACTCGTCTTTTATGAAGCCGCAACCGCTCGTTTTTTACCAAGTCGTATGAAGTACTTTTCAAAATATTGGTAGACGAAATAACTGATGAAAAGCGTGAGCACCACTGCCAATGCAAATCGCACCGATTCCGGAACATGAAAGAAATGCGCTCTCACGTAGTTAATGGGGTAGAGGATGGAGCGGTGCACAATTGGGTGCAACATGTATACTGAGTAACTGATTTCTCCGAGCATGCTTAACGGACGGGTGACGAATGCAGGCAATGGATAATTCGATTTGTAAAAGCCGATGCAGATAAGAAAGCAGCTTGCAGTGAGCACAACACGAGTATTTCCGCTTACGAGTCGAAGCCGATCTCCTTCTTCCGGCCATGCGATGAAAAGCACTATGCCGCCCAACAGTAGAGCCAACGACCAATGTTTCCGCAGTTCAACATGCTCGAGCCAGGCACCGATAAGATAACCACCTAGAAATAGAAACAAATGGTTAAGTGGATTACAATAATAGGAGCGCTGAACTTCGGAGGCGAGTGATGAGGATGGGTCGTGAAGGTAGTAAGCAAAGTAGAGAAAGATTGCGAATGTGCTTGCACAGAATATCAGAAAGCCGGGTTTGCTTTTGTGGTAAAGAAAAACGAAGACAGGGAAGAGCACATAGAACACAAGCTCATTGCCGATAGACCATGATCCTACCGCAATGCCATGCGACCAATCGAAGAATCCGAATAGACCACTCAGGTTGAGTAAAAGCTCACGAGTTTCAAATTCGCCTCCATTGAAAATGAAAACCGTTAGAATGGTTGAAATGATTAGTAGGGGATAAATGCGTAGAACGCGCCGCTTCAGGAATAACACTACTTCTTTGAAGCCGCTTGAAAGAGGTTCGTTATATACGTGGTAGAGGGTTAGGCCGCTCAGCATGTAGAAAATGGACACGCCATAAATGCCAATTCTTCCCATCGTATCATCCGACGAAAACTCGCCCTTTGTCCACGTTAAATAGTGAAAGAGCATGATGCCCAATGCTGCGATTCCGCGCAAATAGTCAAGTTCGTGAAGTCTTTTCATGGGTGCTCAAATGAAGCTTGAATTTCGATATCTGGTCGGTGTACTGGTGTCATGCAACGTGTCTTTTCATCTAATGAGTAATTACCAGAGGCAAGCGAATGAGTCGATCATCCATGTGCAGCAACAACAAATAACTGCCGGCCTGAATGGAGTTTACCGACCAGTGAATGTCTTCATTCAATCGTTCCGGTTTTACAGTTTCAATAATACGACCTTGAAGATCGATTAGTGTAGCTTCCATGATTGATTCGCCCGATTGAACTGTAAACTCATGCATCGCTGGATTTGGATATATGCGTATGTTCTCATTTTCTATGACAGACAATCCTACATTTTCTTGAACAACTATGGTATGTGTGGCCTGAGTGAAAAAAACATCTTCATCCGAGTTCAAAGTCAGTACAATGGTTTCGTCACCTTCCCAGATAGCATCGCCTATCAAAATAATTTCCAGTGAAATTTCCTGAATGCCTGCAGAAATGTTGAGCTCTGTCGAACCAACGATTGTGTAATCCTGATCAAGTGTTGCGCTTCCCGAAATGGAAATGGTCAATGGGAAATCATTACTTACGTTTTCTAGTTGAATTGGGATTGAAATAATGCTACCCTCTGATTCTGCAATCGTTTGCGACGCTATTTCAAACCCTGCAACTGGAGCCTTATTCAAACCGCAGTTCCACGATTCGTGAGAACCGATGTGCGAATAATCGTTGTAATCATAGCTGTGCCATTGTCCGGATGCAAGGTTCCAATCTGTGCTGGGCGAAGTAACATCGGCGCGCCGCACGAGTGTTCGATTGGTGGTAGAAGAGTTGCCAAATAGCCAGCCGGTTCCGCCCGAATCCTCTCCAACGATTCCAATGACATCTAGTGCTGCTCCTTGAAAGGAGAGTTCAATGGCGTCATTGCCGGTGAATACGGCGCATTCGCTCGTTACATCGGTTGCATCGAAAAGCGCAGTGTCTATTGTTCCTGCTCCTGTGGTTGGTGCCGCAATGACAACAACTTCGTGCGCAGGTAAAACTCCAGCAAGTGCTTGTGTGCAAGTAGGCACGGAAGATCCATTGGCGTATAGTTTCAATTGGTATTCACTCAAATCAATCGGATAGCGTGTTGGATTATACAGTTCCAATGCCTTGTTGGATTGGATGTGTTCAATCATTTCCGATATAATTAATTGCGTGCAGGGCGCATGCTCAATGCAATCGTACACATAAATCTCAATGTGGTTTGCGGATATTTCAATGCATCCATTGGAGGCAATAGTAGAAAATGGCATTCCTAAAACAACTGTGCTGTCCAACAATTCTTCGAGATGCGATACTCCAAAAACTTGATAGTATCCTGCGGAAATGCCACTCACTTGCAAAGTTCCATTGTTTGTGTCGATGATGTTGCCAAGACTATCGGTAACAAAAAAGGAGTACATCGCATCTATCGATTCACTCGTGTGAAGCAATGGTATCTCGGTGGGTTGGTTGCCCGAACACAAGGTCATGAAGGTGTTTCCATCAAGAAGCATGATTGAATCCGACTCACAGCCATACGTTAAACAGGCTTCTCTCGTGACCTGAAGAAAATTCTCAGATAGTGAAGCACACTCGCTTGCATTGATAAGCGAAATGGATAAGCCCGTTGCGATGCCTGCCGAATCGAGGATGCCATTGTACGACAGTCCCCAGATGTGATAATTGCCCTCACCAAGTGTGTCGAGTTCTATGATACTTTCATGAGTAATGGCGACAATAACCTGGTTGGTGTCCGTGATGACAAAGTTGTAGTTGTTGATGGGAAAATCGCTGCTTACCTGCAGTTCCAGAGGAGCGTTGGCTGCATCAGTGCACTGACTAAGTGCCAGCGGATCCATTGCGCTTATTATACCTCCACTGCAATTCGCATCGCTAGCTTTTATCGTAATCTGCAGTTGTTGATTGAACCACACAATACTGCTATCCGATTGTAATGAAAGCACAATCGTTTCGCTGCCTTCCGGTGCGATGTCGTCAATCAAAGTAACCGTGAAATAAACGAGGTTGTGTGTTTCATAAAAAACAATCGTTTCGGGAATACTCGTGACAAAGTCTTCACTCGTTGCTGTTCCCGATTGCCATTGAATAGACAGAGATAGGGGAGAGTTCACATGGACACATTGAACCCCAATTGTAATCGCATTGCTCTCTTCGGAAACTACAATTGAATCGTCTAAAAATCCACCGAAAGTTTCTTCTTCGCATCGCTTGAAGTAATGATTCCCAAGATTCGAAATAGTCTCACTGTTGAATGTATTCCACTGCTGGGAAGAAACCGCCCAATTCGATACCGGTGACTGAATGTCGAAGCGGCGAACCATGTCGACATCTGTTGTGAAAGTATTGCCAACTGGCCAGCCCACGCTGCTTCCCGGATTTTCTCCCACTACTCCGATTGCATCTACGAGAGTGCCGTTGTGCCAAAGTTCCAATGCATCATTACCGTTGAAGTTTGCTATAGGATGGATGAGATTGGCAAGTTGCAATACTGCTGGATCTGCGATTCCAGCGCTGCCACCTTGAGTCGGGTTTGCTATGACGTAGGTATTCATTGGAAGTATTACTCCGCTTAATTGCAATGTATTCGTTGCATTGAGCACGCCGTTCGCGTATTGTGAAATCGAGTATTCGCTTAAATCGATAACGTTTTCTGAGGGGTTGAACAATTCCAGAGCCTTCGTTCCATTCGACCCTTCGAGGTATTCTGAAATGAAAAGTGTGCTGCACGAGTTGAATGATGCGCATGTATACACGTTGAATTGAAGGGTGTTGATGCTGAATGCGAAACACTCTGTCGCCGTTATTTCTGAAATAGAATTGCCTAAGGTTAAGCCCGACAGGTCTCCGGAGAAGGAAAGGCCCGTTACCGTGTATGTGCCTTCAAGAAAGCTTTGCAATGAAATCGGTTCAGAGGCGTAGGAATATATATCACCCTCGCTATTGGTGATTACAAATAGATAGTTGTCGTTTGCTGCATTACTGCTGCTTAGGAATGATATCGGTTCAGATTGCGAATTGCAATACGCTTCTGTACTATCCGTAAATGAAATATTTCCACCGTCACATGCACTGCAGTTTTCAATTGTTACTTCGATAAATTGGTCGCTGATAGAAAGGCATTCACTCGCGTTAACGCCATTGATTGAGTTTCCATCAACAAGCGATAAAGAATCAAGGATCCCGGTGTAGTTCATCCCATAAATGCGATATACGCCAGTTGGAAAATTGGCAAAACTGAATGACAATTCATCCGTAAAGTCCGCAATCACATCATTCGAATCTGTAATGATGAAGGTTGGACTTACGTTGTTTCCTTCGGTATACCAGCTAAATAAAGCGGGTTCTTCTGTATTGCAAAACGTCGCTGCAACCGAGGAAAAAAGGCTATCGGCTCTGCAAGGCAGTTGGTTCCAAGTGCCGGGTGTTACCGGGTGTAACACAAAGTTGTTAAATGCGAATGGCTCTCCGCCATCGGGTATGCGCGAGAGGGATAAGTCTGGAACGGAGACTTGAAGCGTCTCGTCGAGTTGCGTGTAATTCTCAGTCAACGCGTTCAGACCAAGCAGCTCAATGAGTGTGCTATCTTCCGTGTCGGATGTCTCGTACACCGCGGCTTCCAACAATTGGTTTGAATTCGGCATCGTACCGTTTGGGAAATCAGATAAGTTGCCTTCATAGAGCGCTATGGCATCGGGTCCATTTGATATGAGCGTGTTGGGTAGAATGTAATCGACGTTTGGAACCCCT
Source organism: Flavobacteriales bacterium (assembly GCA_027488435.1). Lineage (GTDB taxonomy): Bacteria > Bacteroidota > Bacteroidia > Flavobacteriales_D > Sanyastnellaceae > JAIBBG01. The sequence goes on along the minus strand of JAIYBR010000282.1, from coordinate 2,535 downwards.
GCGCTTCCAACCACGAAGAAGCCTTCATTATTAAGCGTGTAGCCGTCAAGGTCAATAGCCAGATAACTCTGATCGATATCGCCTTCAAAGAAAACAAGTACAAGACCATCGAGCGAGGTATTGGGCGCACCGAACAATTCGAGAAACTCTGCGTTGTCGGCGCCTCCCGGGTTATCGCAGTTCAATTCGTTGAATACAATCGTGCCGGTGTTCTGCGCAAATGCGTTTAATGCACATGCTAACAGGAAGACGATGAACGAACACTTCATTTTATTCAACTCAAGGAGCCGTTGATTTTCGGTTTGAAAATTAGTGAAAGAAATAGTCTGTTATCCCCGATAATACATCGAAGTAACTACATATTTGCACACCAATCTTTTAGTATGAAGTTCACACTCTTCTTTTCGCTCTGCACGCTGGCGTGTTCTATCATGAACGCACAATCTCTCACTTCTATTGAATCTGCGGAGTTTGATCCAATCAATCATCGATTCCTGGTTAGCAACGGGAATAATATCGTTGAGGTAAACTCGGTTGGAGCTGCGATAGGTGAAATGGGAAATGGCGTTCCCGTTGCAAGTTATGGGATGGAAGTTGCCGGGACTACGTTGTATACAATTGATGGAAGCCGAGTATACGCATATGATCTGACTTCAGATGCGCTCTTGTCATACATAACCATTAGCGGTGCTACATTTCTGAATGGAATGGCGAGCGATGGCGAAGGCCGAGTGTGGGTGACTGATTTCTCCGCGAAGAAAATAATTGAAATAGATTTTTCGGATGTATTGAATCCAACTTATCAAATAGTGGTAGCCAATACCGTAGTTACTCCGAATGGCATATGTTACGATGCTGAAAATAACCGCCTCGTATTCGTAGCATGGTCGGGCACTTCATCCGACATTACGGCTGTTTCACTCGAAAATTATAGTATGAGTCCCATTGTTACAAATGCTTCGTTGAATAGCATTGACGGAATCGACAATGACAATTATGGCAACTACTATCTTGCTTCCTGGTCGCCTCAGCGAATTACAAAATACAACTCCACTTTTTCGGTGAGCGAAGTGATCACAATTCCCGGTGGTTTGAACAACGCTGCGGATATTGCGTACGCCGAGGAAATTGACACGCTTATTATACCGAACAGCGGCAACAACACGGTGCGCCTCATCGGATTTTCAGTCCCGTTGAACGTTGAAGATTCACAGGAATCGAAGGTTGCGATGGCATGTTATCCGAATCCGATTGTCGATCACGCTGTCATCTCTTTTATGCATGAGCAGGACGGTTTGGTAGAGATAGACGCCATCGATGCGCAGGGTAAAATTGTATATGCTGTGGGAAGCAATCACTATCCACGAGCAATGCAACGAGTAGTGCTAACCGACCTTCCCATCTCGCAAGGAAATTACTTCTGGCGGATTCGTACTTCATACAAGGAGTTTTCGATTCCTTTTGTGAAGAACTAAAAGTGCCCTTATTGAAACTGTAGTTCAAACAAGCGCTTATAGATTCCGCCTTGTTTAATGAGCTCTTGGTGTGAACCTGACTCTGCAATTTCACCTTTCTCGATCACATAGATTACACTGGCACGCTGCACGGTAGAAAGGCGGTGAGCAATTACAATACTGGTTCTGTTGCTGGTGATACGTTCAGTGGCTCGCTGAATAAGTATTTCAGACTCCGTGTCGATGCTTGATGTGGCCTCATCGAGCACGAGAATTTTCGGATTACGAACATACGCACGCACAAATGAAATGAGCTGTCGCTGTCCTACGCTGAGCATTCCTCCGCGCTCCCTTACGTTGTATTGATAACCGCCGGGCAATCGCTCGATGAATGAATGTGCTCCGATTTCTTTGCTGGCTCTTATTACTTCCTCTTCTTGAATCGATGCATCGCGAAGCGTGATGTTATTCATGATGGTATCGTTGAAAAGAAAAACATCCTGACTAACCAGCGCGATGTGTTCGCGTAGTGATTGGAGTTTCAAGTCACGTATGTTGTGTCCATCAATGGTTATCGATCCTTGCTCAAAGTCATAAAACCGGTTGAGCAGTCCTGCAATACTGCTCTTGCCCGCACCGGTTGAGCCCACAAGAGCTACCATGTTTCCCGAGGGAATGTTCAGGTTCAGATTCTTTAGCACCGGTTGGTTTTCGACATAGGAGAACGTTAAGTCGTTGAATGCAATGTTGCCTTGCAATTCGCTGGCATCTTGTTTACCGGTGTCTACTTGCTCGGCATTCGTGTCCAACAATTTGAAAACGCGTTCTGCATTTACAACGCCCATTTGAAGCACGTTGAAGTTGTCGGCCATTTGACGAATGGGACGATACATCATGGTAATGAATGTGGAGAACTCGAGCAGCATCCCGGGTGTCATGGTGCCATTTAGGGAGTCGCGTAAGCCCCACCAGATCATGAGTGAAATACTACCCGCACTCAACAATTCAACCACCGGAAAAAAAATGGAGTAGGCCCAAATGCCTCGAATGTGAGCGTCGCGGTGCTCGCGGTTGATTGTTT
>JAIYBR010000083.1 GCA_027488435.1 Flavobacteriales bacterium | reverse complement strand
TCTTATCGCTGTAGGCAATGCTTTGGCGAATTTGATCGTAAACGCGTCCGGTCGAGAAGTTGGCGAACGTGCCGGTAAAGGGAATGTGCCCACCGATTGTAAGGCCCGCTGCAACGCCCATCATGTTGGCTTCTGCTATTCCTACTTGAAAAAAGCGTTCAGGAAATGCTTTCATGAAAGCATCCATCTTCAATGAACCAATGAGGTCGGCGCAAAGTGCAACCACGTGAGGGTTTTTCTTACCTGCTTCCAAAAGTCCTTCTCCAAAACCACTGCGGGTATCGTTCGACCCGTCTACTTTGAAATCTAACATGTGCTTAAGCGTATTTCGATTAATAGTCTCCTAACGTTTCTTCCAATTGTCCTAGTGCTTGCGCTAATTCGGCATCGTTGGGTGCAACGCCATGCCACTTGTGAGTGCCTTCCATGAAGTCGACGCCTTTGCCCATCGATGTGGTCATCAGAATCATAACCGGTTTGCCTTTACCGCAAAGTGTCTTGGCATGTTCCAATGTGCTCACTACCGATTGCATATCGTTGCCTTCCATGTCGATGACTTGCCAGCCGAATGCTTCCCACTTAGCGCGCAAGTTGCCCAGACTCATTACCTTTTCGGTTGGCCCGTCAATTTGTTGTCCGTTCACATCGATGGTTGAAATGAGATTGTCCACTTTGTGATGCGCTGCATACATGGCTGCTTCCCAGATTTGACCTTCTTGCAATTCACCGTCGCCATGCAACGTGTACACGAGTGAGTGGTCGTTGTTGAGTTTTTTAGCTTGCGCTGCGCCAATGGCCACAGACAATCCCTGGCCCAATGATCCGCTTGCTACACGCACTCCCGGCAATCCTTCATGTGTAGTGGGATGCCCTTGAAGACGGGTATTGATTTTACGAAATGTTGAAAGTTCTTGTGTAGGAAAGTATCCGCTGCGAGCCAGAACACTATACCAAACCGGCGATATATGTCCGTTGCTCAAAAAGAACAAGTCTTCTCCTTTACCGTCCATATTCCATGAAGATGGCTGGTGCTTCAGTACCTGAAAGTAGAGAGCAACGAAATAGTCAGTGCAACCGAGTGATCCACCGGGGTGACCGCTGTTTACGGCGTGTACCATGCGCACGATGTCGCGTCGAACTTGCGATGCGGTGATTTGTAGTTCAGAAATTGTCATTAGAATGCGTTTAGCGCCGCGAAGGTATTTCGGATCGATGCGTGTTTCTGCAGTGTTGACTGAATGTGAAAAAGTGGGATGTCGTATTTTCGCCGCCGCAAAACAAAATCTATGTCACTGAAATGCGGAATCGTTGGGTTGCCCAACGTAGGAAAATCGACCTTGTTCAACTGCTTGTCGAATGCAAAAGCACAGGCAGCTAATTTCCCTTTTTGTACCATTGAGCCCAACGTGGGCACTATCACCGTGCCCGACGATCGACTCACACAATTGGCGGAAATAGTAAGCCCTGAGCGCATTGTGCCTACAACAATCGAGATTGTAGACATCGCAGGATTGGTAAAAGGCGCTAGTAAGGGCGAAGGTTTGGGCAATAAGTTCCTGGCCAACATTCGCGAGACCGATGCTATCATTCACGTGCTTCGCTGCTTTGAAGATGGCAACGTTGTGCACGTTGACGGTAGCGTGGATCCTGTTCGCGACAAGGAGATTATTGATATCGAATTGCAGTTGAAAGACCTCGAGTCGATTGAAGGACGCATTGCCAAGGTGATGCGCGCCGCCAAGAGTGGCGATAAAGACGCTAAGCGCGACTTCGATTATATGACACGCATTAAAGAGGCCCTCGAACAAGGTAAGAGTGCACGCACTGTGGCACCGGCCAACGACGATGAAGAAAAGCTCATGAACGATTTGCAGCTTCTTACCAGCAAGCCCGTTCTATACGTGTGTAACGTAGAAGAGTCATCAGTCGTTAAAGGCAACGCTCACGTGGAGCGCGTGCGAGAAGCCGTGAAAAATGAGAATGCAGAAATCATCGTTTTGGGTGCGGCCATCGAAGCTGATATCGCTGAGCTCGAAACATTCGAAGAACGTCAGATATTTTTGGGCGACTTAGGGTTGGATGAACCCGGTGTTGCGAAACTGATTCGCGCGGCCTACAAGCTGCTCAATCTTCAAACCTATTTCACAGCCGGAGTAAAAGAAGTGCGCGCTTGGACCATTCTCCGCGGATTCACTGCGCCCAAAGCTGCCGGGGTCATTCACTCCGATTTTGAAAAGGGATTCATTCGTGCCGAAGTAATCAAGTACAACGACTACATCCACTACAAAACCGAAGCAGCTGTTAAAGAAGCCGGTAAGCTCGGTGTAGAAGGGAAGGAGTACATCGTGCAGGATGGCGATGTGATGCACTTCCGATTCAATGTTTAGGAATATAGGGGTGTAGGATTGTAGGATAGCAGGGTCGTTTCGCGAAAAGCAACCTTCAACTTTCAACTTTCCAACTTTCAACCATATCCATCATTTTATCGTAGCAGCCTTGTCCGCATCCTGAATCATTTTGTCGCCCTTAGCCTCCGCATCTTTCACTAGATTTTCTGACTTCTTTTCGGCCCCCTTGTAAGCATCGTCTGCCTCCTTGTTGGCCTTTTCTATCGCTTTCTTGTATGCTTCGTCTGCTTCCTTCTTTGCCTTGTCTGCGGCAATTTTGGCAGCTGCTTTTTCGAGCGGATTGCGTGCTTTACTTGCTAAGTCATCGGCGGCTTTTATGGCTTGTTCCTTCGCCTTTCGCGCCAATTCTTCCCCTTGCTTTTTCGCATTGTCTCTTGCAACGGCCGCATCGGCGAGTAATTTTTCACGCTGTGCTTTTGCTTCAGCTACCAAACGGGCTTTTTCTGCAATGGCCTTTTCGAGTGCTTCGTTTTTCAAATTGGTGAGTTGTTCTTTTACTTCCGCGATGGCTTGTTCTTTTATCGACGCGACGGCATCTTCACCAAGTGCTTTGCTGGTAACGTTTACCTTCGGATCGGTAACCGTTCCTGTAACAACCGCAATCACATTCACCTTCGATGAGATATTCATGTTCGATCCCAGCTTTTGATTCAGTTCGCCCAGCCAGGTGTTTGCTTGCTGCATGGCTCCTGCGGGGAACATGCTCATGGGCACATCCATTTCGAGGTTATAATTGATGTTCTGATCGAGCGTGGTGTAGCCCGATACTTTCATTGGCATACCGTCGATGAGCTTTACAGTGAATGGATCGACCGTGATGGTTCCATTTTCCATTTTGAAAGAAACATTCACATCGCCCACTGATTGCGGTTGCTTCAGCTTGTCGAAGTTGATTTTATCCGCAAGTTTCACAAGCATCGGCACCTCTTTGATGACAACGCTTTTCGTGGCGAGTTTACCACTGCCATTTACGGTTGCCAAAATGGGCGTCATGTCTTGTCCCAAGGTGCAATCCATGTCGAGCTGTGCTCCGAATTTTCCGGTGCATGACTTAGCAATTGGTGCCAATTTTTCGATGGTTACAAATTGAGTTGCTGCTTTTTGAATGTCCATGTTCTGAATGTCGAACAGGAAATCCATTTTCGGTGCAGCCAGGTTTTGCGCGTTGTAATTGCCTGTCATAGCAACGGTGCCGTCGATCACATTCATGCGCAAATTGTTCAAGGTCGCTATTTGATTGCGGAGAATGATGCTTCCCTGTACTTGGCTGATTTCATTCACGTCGTAAATCATCTTCGCGAAATTGGCGTTGAGCGTGAAGTCGATATTGCCGGGAAGTTCAATGGGACTCATCTTCGAAGTGTCTGATGTGGCGGCCGCTTCGGTGGTTGAAGCTGTTTCTTCATCGGTCATGAATTCGTTGAGGTCCATGAGCGATGAGCTTACTTTGAATGTGCCCGTGAGCAGCGAGTCGTGCAACGCATAAGCGAGGTAACGTTCAATTTTACCCGATGCTTGCATATCGCTTTTGCCAATGCGCGCATCGAATCCGGAAAGCTCTATGAATTGTGGAGTGAAATTGAACAGCGCCTTATTCATCTGTAAATCGTAAGGCAGGGAGTCGCTCTTGAAAAGCACGTTCGTGATATCGACCGTTCCTTTGGCATCGAAGCGCTCGTAGTTACCGCTTTCCACCACGCTGTAGTTTCCTTTCATGGCCACGTCAGTGTTGATAATTCCATGCACATCGTCGCCTTTTTCGAGCGGAATAAATTCACGCACGTTATCGAGGTTTACCAATGCTTTGCATGCGAAGTCGATGTATGGATCGCTTTCTGGGGTGCGCAGGTGCAACGTCATGTCGATGGGGTTGGAGGCCATTTCCAAGTGAAACTTGTCGACATCAACGGTTGTATTATCCTCGTTGTTCATGTCGGCAAACACCTTCGCTTTTACATTGATGTTGTCGACGCTCTTCGGCAGGTCGGGATATTTGAAGCGAGCGTTGTCGATGGCGAGTTCCATGCCGATGCTCGGCATACTAGAGTCGTTGTAGGTGCCGCGCACAAAGCCATTGAAGGCAAGGCTTCCCGTTGCATCCACATCTTTCACATCCTTCGCAAACTCGAGCGGCACCATGGAAAGGAATTGCTTGAAATCGTTTTTCAATGCTTCGAAAGAAATGTCCATGTCGATGTTTTCGCCCGGCATGGCTACCCAACCTTGCGCACCAAGCTCAAGTTGGTTCAGCTTAATGCTATTGCCGGCGAGTGTGTACTTGCTGTTTTTCATATCCATCTCAATATCGGCCTGCAAATCTGTATTGACCTCGTTGAGGTAGGTAATGCCATCGAACCAGAAGGTGGCTTTGTCGGCGTGAGTTTGAGTAACGAGCTTGAACAGGTCTTGCGTGAAATCACCGGTGCCTTCGTGGTTGAGACCTTCGAATTTCATGATCATCGGCATGCTGCGATCGTCGTAATGAATGGTTCCGTTTTGGATAAAGTACTCTGTGAGCTTCATCTTGAATGCTCCGCCTTCTTCCGCTGCAGGAGCTTCCTCCACAGCTGTGGAGTCTGTTTTCGCAATGTCGATGTTCGAAGTGCCATCGGCCGCAAAGCGAATGTCGAGTACCGGGTCGACAAGTCCGAATCGCTTCACTACAATTTCATCGCCCAGCAAACTTTTCACGTCGACCACTACCTCTAAACTTCCAATGCTGGCAAGGCGCACACTGTCGTAGGGAGCCAGTGTGTTGTCGACAGATAAACCTTCAACACTCACTCGCAGGTTGGGAAAATTGCGAATTAGCGATAAGCTCCCATCACTCCAATTGATGCGCGCATTGATGTTGTCGTTGGCAGCTTGCTTGATTGCGCTTTCAATTTTCCCTTTGAAAAGGAAAGGAGCAACGAGTAAAAACAAAAAGAGAACACCGAACACAATGCCGGTCCATTTGAGGGCTTTTTTCATGGGGTTGAAAATAGGAGATTTTCACCTGACATGCGGAGATTAGTGAGGATTGAATATCAACGCGATCTCAAATGTCATTTCTTTGCAAAGGTTGATTTCATTGCACGAGTGTAACTGATCGTGAATGATTAATGCAATCGATTATTTGTATGCGTTGTTTTCTTTTGATTATTGCCACTTTGATGATTGGTGAACTGAAGGCTCAGTCGCCCATGCTAATACCATATCAATCTGTTGCCCGAAACGCAGCCGGTCTGGTTTTGGATAACGCGCCGATTACCGTTCGATTTACTCTTCACGATCTGACTGTGGATGGCGCTGCAGTTTGGACGGAGTTGCATGCATTGACTACCAATTCAACGGGATTGTTTTCCGCACAATTGGGTAGTGTTGTCTCACTGGCAACCATTAATTGGGCATACGGGGATAAATTTCTGCAAGTGGAGTGCGATTTCGGAAGTGGATTTGTGGACCTCGGAACACAACAGCTGATGAGTGTTCCATATGCACTGCATGCCGGCAGTGTGTCATTAAATGTGAGCTATCAAGGCGACACCCTGTTTGTTGGTCAGAACGACTTTGTGATAGTACCCGGAATCAGCGAAGCCAATCAATTCACGACAGGTTCTGCACTTCACACGTGCGATGCCGCTCAAATTCACAACCCTTCACTTACATATGGAAGTATGATTGATCAGGATGGACGCCGTTATAAGACCATCGTGATTGGAACGCAAGAGTGGATGGCAGAAAATTTAAATGTGTCGACCTATCGAAATGGCGATGAAATACTGACCGGGCTTGCTGATATTGTTTGGCAGACAACGACAGAGGGTGCTTGGGCATATTACAATGATGACGCAAGCAAGGCATGTCCCTTTGGCAAGTTATATAATTGGTATACCACGGTTGACCCCAGGGGAGTTTGTCCGGTGGGCTGGCACGTGCCCACCGACGATGACTGGTCAGGGCTGGTTGGTTTCTTAGGTAGTTTCTATGTGATAGGTGTCAAGATGAAATCGACGGGAACGATTGAAGATGCTACCGGGTTGTGGCGTTCGCCCAATCAGAATGCGAGTAATTCATCAGGCTTTTCCGGATTACCGGGAGGATTACGTTATGGCGATGGACATTGGGGCGCAATGGATGGTTACGGTTATTATTGGAGTTCGACCATCGACCTAGATGAGCCAGGCACGGCCTGGTATCGGTATTTAAGTTTCAATAATTTTATACTATACCGACATTACTCTGTGAAGCGCACCGGTTTTTCCATTCGATGCGTGAAGGATTAGCGAGCTTATATTGCTTTATAAAATAAAGCAGCGGAGTTCTTCCCGATGCTTTCTTTTATTCAAACTCTCACGACTACTCATCATTCAATTTCCCGATTCCCACGGCTGAAGCCGTAGACTGTTGCCGTGGGCTGTTGCACATCCAGCCTTTCGGATCCCTGCAATCCAACAATTTCCTAATCCCACGGCTGAAGCCGTGGTCTGTTTCTCATCCTGCCTTTCGCGCTCCCTGCAATTCTATAATTCTACATTCCTGCAATCCTCGATTCAATCCACCATCATGCACTGATGCCAAACTGAATCTTTCCCCCACATTCTTCCGTATATTCTTTTGTTTTAACCTCGGCTTCACGATATTTGACAACCTGCATTCAAAAACCAAACAACCATCTATGAAGAAGTCAATTTTACTTCTAGCGCTTGCTGCCTGCTTCAATGCTATTGTGTTCGCGCAATCATCCAATCTACAAGTTAATGATCTTGCCCCAACGGAAAGGAAGTGGCAAGACATGATGCTCGATCCGAATGCTAACTTCTTTGAGACCCAGAGAAAATTCAATGAATATTGGGAAGGAAGGGAAGTGACCCGAGGTTCGGGATACAAGGCATTCAAACGCTGGGAATGGTTCATGGAATCTCGCGTCGATGCCCAAGGTAATCGTCCTGCTCCCGACGCGGTGTTACGCGCCATGCAAGAAAGTCCCGACATGTTCAACAATGCTCCCGCTGCTGCCATGGCCGCTGCGGTTGGCAATTGGTCGTATATCGGCAATACTTCGATACCCACCGGTGGCGGTGGCGCGGGTCGCATCAACGGCGTTCGCGAATTACCCGGAAGCACAACCACATTCTTTGCATGCGCTCCCGGTGGAGGTCTTTGGAAAACAACCGATAGCGGGGCCTCATGGTCTATGATGGGAACAGATTTTCTCGCTTCTATCGGGTGTAGCGATGTGGCAATCGATCCGACGAATACAAACGTGATGTACCTTGCCACTGGCGACGGTGATGCGGGCGATACCTACTCATTGGGTGTTTTAAAAAGCACTGATGGAGGTGCGACGTGGAATGCAACAGGACTTTCATGGGCTGTTACACTCGTAAAGAACCAAAGTCGCATTCTCATTAATCCAAATAATACTCAGGTTGTGCTTTGTGCAACCAGCAGTGGAATATATCGAACAAGCGATGGAGGTGCTAGTTGGACATTAGTTGTGACAGGAAATTTTAAAGACCTCACAATGAAACCAGGTGATCCAACTACATGGTATGCTTCCAGCAGTCAGTTGTATCGTTCAACCGATGGAGGTGTTACCTGGACTCAATTGACCAGTGGATTGCCAACTTCTACGCAACGCATGTCTA